>JBLYYW010000295.1:0-4582 GCA_048550155.1 Acidimicrobiales bacterium
AGCGAGGAGCCGCACGTGTCCGAGTCCGTGACCATCACCGACAATCGCACTGGAGAATCAGTCGAGATTCCCATCAAGAACGGGGGTATCGACGGCAAAGCGTTCGCCAAACACATGCCCGGCATCTGGTTCTTCGATCCATCGTTCGGTGCTACTGCCAGTACGGCCAGCTCCATCACGGACCTCGACGGTGCCAACGGAATCCTCCGCTACCGCGGCTATCCCATCGAACAGCTTGCCGAGAACTCCAGTTTCCTCGAGGTCTGTTACCTGCTCTTGTTCGGCGAACTTCCCAACAAGGCCCAGATGGACAACTGGGTGCACGACGTCACGTACCACACGTTCATCCACGAGAACATGCGCAAGCGGTTCATGGAGGGGTTCCATCACGACGCTCACCCCATGGGCATGTTGGTAAGCGCCATCGCAGCGCTGAGCACCTTCTACCCCGAGGCCAAGGAAATCGGCGACCCCGAGATCCGCTACAAGCAGATCAACCGACTCATCTCCAAAGTGCCGACCTTGGCCGCCATGGCCTACCGGGCCAGCGTCGGGATGCCGTTCGTGTACCCGGACAACACGCTCAACTACGCCGAAAACTTCCTGTCCATGATGTGGAAGGTCGCCGAGCCCAACTACGAGCCCGACCCTGTCTTGGCAAAGGCACTCGATGTGCTCCTCATCCTGCATGCCGACCACGAACAGAACTGCTCCACCACCACCATGCGAGTGGTCGGATCGAGCCATGCCGACCCCTATTCCGCCGCCGCAGCGGCAACCTCGGCGCTCTACGGTCCTCGCCATGGAGGAGCCAACGAGGCCGTGATTCACATGCTGAACGACATCGGCACCTACGAGAACATCGAGCCGTTCATCGAGCGGGTCAAGGGCGGCGAAGAGCGGCTCATGGGCTTCGGCCACAGGGTCTACAAGGCCTACGATCCTCGGGCCCGCATCGTGAAGGAGCAGGCTGATCAGGTCTTTGCTGTGACCGGCAAGAGCCCGCTGCTCGATATCGCCCTGAAACTGGAAGAGATCGCTCTCGAAGACGACTATTTCAAGAGCCGGAACCTCTACCCCAATGTCGACTTCTACACAGGCCTGATCTACCAGGCGATGGAGTTCCCGCTCGACATGTTCACCGTGTTGTTCACCATTGGCCGGATGCCGGGGTGGCTGAGCCATTGGCAGGAGATGCTCGAGCAGGACCAGCGGATCAGTCGGCCCCGCCAGCTCTACGTTGGTCCCGGCGAACGCAAGTACGTCCCAATGGCGGAGCGGTAGGGGCCTGACCCCAGCTCACACGGTCCGAACCGAGGCCAGTGGGTTCTCAGGCCAACGGCGCAGCAAGATCGACGCGTCGACCGCCACAGCGCCCACGTCGGACAGCAGCACCGGGTTCAGATCGATCTCGGCGATGTCGCGGGCACAGGATGCCAGAACCGACATCGCTTCGATGACAGGCCGGAGCGGTGAGGGATCGTGTTCGCCCGCCAGGACCTGGATTTCCTCGCTCGCCAGCAACCCGTCGATGTCGGCGTGATGAGCTGGCAGCACGAGCCGTTCCATGAATGGGTAGTCGGACCGACCCATGCCCCCGATCCCGACGAACAGGTGAGATCCTGATTTCGGGCTCTGGGTTGCGGTGATGCGGATGTGCGATCCGGTCCCCTGCATGTGCTGAATGATCACCGGACGATCGGGCGACCCGCCCATCCGGTTGAACGCCCGGCGAAGGTGCTGGCGATGCCGGATATCGAGCACGGTTCCCCCGGCCTCTCCGGCCCGGCGGTCACTACGCCAGGACGCTTTGAGGGCGACTGGATACCCAAGTTCTTCGGCTGCTTCCGCAGCATCGTGTTGGGACGTCACCAGCATCGTGGGGGCGATCGGCAGCTCGAGCGCTTCGAACAGCGCGGTGGCATCGGGTTCGAATGTCTCGAGGCGACGCTCCATCCGATCCCCGAGGAGGGCGTCGACCTCACCGGTGACGTCCCCGCAGTCCTCGGCCACTGGGCTCTCGTTGTCCGCGTGGGCGGCTCGCCACAGTGCGTATCGGGCCATCCGTCCCAGGGCGTCGGCGGCTTGTTCGGGGTAGGCGAAGGTGGGAGGTCGGTGTACCTGTTTGTCCTCACCGACCAGGTTGACAGCCACGACGGGTTTCTCGACCGCACGGTCGACATCGGCCACGATCTGGGCGAGTTCTTTGGCCGGGAGGGTCGGCGTAGGAACCAGGGCGAGCAGCACGGCATCAACCGCTTCGGACAGGGCCGCAGCCACGACAGCTCGCTCGAAGGTGTGACTGTCGGCTGTTTGGGTGAAGGTGAGGCTGTCGGCGTTGTCGACCAGGATCGATCCGGTGTCGTCCGCCAACACCCCTTCGACCGCCGTGTCCGAGGGCGAGATCAAGGTGAGCCCGGCCTTCTCGCACGCCGATCGGGCCAGCTTTGCCACCGAGGCCGCGTTTGACACCACCACGACCGAGTCACCGGTTGGTAGCGGCTGGGAGCTCATGAGCCGTACTTGATCAACCAGGTCGGCAACTTGGTCAACGAGCACCACGCCGCCTTCTCGCGCCACCGCAGCCAGGTCGGGATCGGCCGGGGTCACAGCTACTACGGGCTTTTCCCGACTGATCCTTCGAGCCACCCGAACGAAGTTACGGGGGTTGCCGAAGTTCTCCAGGTACAGCGCAACGGTCTTGGTTGCATCGTGACCGATCCAGTACTGAAGCACGTCGTACACCGACACATCCGCTCTCAGCCCCGCAGACATGAAGGTGCTCACCCCAAGTCCAAGGCCTGCGAACTGGGAGAGAATCGCGGCCCCGAGGGGGCCGGACTGGGAAAGGAGCCCCACGTTGCCAGCTGGAACCTCGACCGGCAGGAAGTGGGCGTGAAGGCCCACAGCCGGGTCGGTGTTCACGACGCCATAGCTCAAGGGCCCGACCAGCCGGACACCTCCGTCCCGCACCAGCCTGACCAGTGCGGCCAGTCGTTCACGCCCCTCGGCGACCTCGTCGGTGAATCCTGCGGCAACCACGACCACCGCTTTGACGCCCCCGGCCACACATTCTTCCACCGCGGTGAACACCGATTCGGCGGGGATTGCGACGATGGCGAGATCGACCGGTTCCTCGAGATCAGTGATGGACGCAGCGGTCTCGACTCCGAGGATCTTGTGCGTCGCATGGGGATTGATTGCGACGACTCGACCCTGGTAGTTGCCGTCCACGATTGATGCCAGCAATTCGTGTCCGACCGAGCCCGGTTTGCGACCGGCACCCACGACCGCAACCGAGGTGGGTTCGAAGAACCGTTCCACAGCGCGAGAGCGGCTCTGTTGGTCGCGGCTGTCGATGGCTCCCTGCGCGGCCGTGGGGTCACCGATACCCAGTGTCACGGCGATGGCGCCGTCTTCGAAGCGGGAAGTGACGTCGAAACCGGCGCCTTTGAAAACGGCCAGCATTCGATAGTTCTCGGGTAGGACGGTCGCTGTGAACGTGGTGATGCCCTGGGATCTCGCTCGCTGTGCGAGGTATTCGAGCATGAGCGTCGCCAAGCCTCGTCCGTGGTGGGCGTCATCCACGAAGAACGCAACCTCAGCCGAGTTGTCGGTACTGCCCTCACCCTCGTAGCGAGAAACCGCCACCATCTCGTCGCCAATCAAGGCGATGAACGCCATCCGTTCCTTGTAGTCGACAGTGGTGAACCGGGTGAGCTCCTTCTCGTTGAGGTGAGGACGAAACCGGAAATACCTGAAGTAGACGCTCTCCTGGGACTGGCGGTCGTGGAACCTGGCCATTCGCTCGGCGTCGTCGGGTCGGATGGGCCGAACCCGGACGGTGGC
The DNA here is from genome assembly GCA_048550155.1 of Acidimicrobiales bacterium. GTDB lineage: Bacteria > Actinomycetota > Acidimicrobiia > Acidimicrobiales > SZUA-35 > JABDIY01. The sequence continues at coordinate 3,850 of JBLYYW010000295.1, forward strand.
GCCATCTTTCAAGAGGGCGTCGGTCTCCCACTGCTGGGGATATCCGTCAGGAAGCTCAGGCACGAACGAATACTACGAGCGACCGACGACCTGCTGCTATTCGCCGCCCGGGTCAGGTGCAGACATGTGTCACCCCAACATCTGCGTGAGCCCTGACGCTCGTCGGACCGGGGTCGTCACGGCCTGCACAACGGCGCTCTCGGTGGCGACCACGGTGACCTGGTCTTTGGCGCGTGTGACACCCGTGTACAGCAACTCGCGGGTGAGTACCGGCGAACTGGCTTCGGGTAGGGCGACCACTGCGTGCGCGAATTCCGACCCCTGGCTCTTGTGGATGGTCATTGCCCACCAGGTGTCGAGCGGACCAACCTGAGCCGGGTGTAGTGGCTGGGGGTTGGCCGAGTCCGGAAAAACGACGGCCCGCTGATTGTCCTCGGTTCGGATCACGATTCCGGTGTCACCGTTGAAAAGTTTCAGTAGGTAGTCGTTGTTGGTGACGATGACGGGCCTTCCCACATACCAGCGCCCGACGAAGCTGCGGTCATCGACGTGGAAACGCACGGCGGTCTCGATCCGTTGCTGCCATTCGTCTCGACCATTGCCCCCCCGGCGGGTGGCAGCCAGAACCTTGACGGCCGCGCTGTAGGCCAGGGCGCTGTCGGGATCTCCAGCAAGTGCGGTGTGAAGCGACGCCACTCCGTTGTGCACTATCTGGTCAACAACAACGGAGCTC
>JBLYYW010000296.1:0-9599 GCA_048550155.1 Acidimicrobiales bacterium
AAGCACTTCGAAGGCCAGTAGCCGCCGTTCGTCGGCGCCAGGACGCCTCCTCACTAACCGAGTATCGGCGCTGCGCGCCGAACTCGCCCCGGAGGGACAGTAACAGGACGTTGGACTCTTCAACCGGATCAGTTTTGAGCGGACGATCAGCGCAGATCACATCGAGAGGAACCGTCATGCGACCGTTGCGAATCGTTGCCATCATCGCCGGGTGTGTGCTCGTCCTACCTGCGATTGTGATGATCCTGGGCGGTGCTGCGTTGGGGCTGGGCCATGCCTTTGGTCGAGATGCAGACGGCTTCTTCGAGACCACGATTGACCAGGTAGAGACGGCGACGGTGGCTGTGACCGCCGACGAGCTCGATCTCACCGCAGATCCGGCGGGCCCTAGTTGGATCTTGGACCAGCTCGATGCTGAGGTGCGGTTCATCGTGGAAGACTCATCGAAAGAGATGTTCATCGGAATCGCTCCAAAAGGTGACGTCGATAGCTATCTCGCGGGCGTTGCTCACAACGAGGTGGTCGAACTCGACGACGATCTGACGCCGATCTACCGTTACCGAGACGGGTCGCCCACGGCCACTCCCCCAGGAGCTGAGCAATTCTGGGTCGCGTCTGCGGAAGGCGAGACACCCCTCACCCTCAAGTGGAACCCGACTGAGGGAACGTGGACGGTCGTTCTCATGAACGCCGATGGCTCCGCGGGAGTCCTGTCCGACGTAAACGTCGGGGTGAAAGCCAACTTCGTGCTCACGGCAGCACTCGTGCTTATGGGTCTCGGCACAATCCTCTTGCCGATCACCATCGGCCTCATCATCTACGGCACCACTTCGGAGAAAGACTTGACGCCACGAGACAGTGCCGCACATCCAGGGTTCATCGCGTCACACTCGCATCTGCCGACAACAGCCAGAAAGGTCCACCCAGTCGCCCTGGAGGCGAGCCTCGATCCCCAACTTTCGAAGTGGAAGTGGCTCGTGAAATGGATCTTGGCACTACCTCACGTTGTGGTGCTGATCTTCCTCTGGATCGCATTTTCGCTACTGACGGTGGTCGCCGGCGTGTCCATCTTCGTCACCGGCAGGTACCCACGGTCGATCTTCGACTTCAATGTTGGGGTCATACGGTGGTCGTGGCGGGTGTCGTACTACGCCGCCACTGGGGGGCTGGGCACCGACCAGTATCCACCGTTCAGCCTCGACCCGCAGCCCGGTGACCTGGCGACGCTGGAGGTTGAGTACCCCGACCGCTTGTCCCGCACGCTCGTTCTGGTCAAATGGTGGCTGCTCGCAATTCCTCACTACTTGATCGTTGGCATTCTCGTGGGCGATTTCGGATGGGTCAACGCCGACGGTTCCCGTGTGAGTGGGCTGAGCTTGATGGGGCTGTTCTGCGTGATTGCCGGGGTCAGTCTTCTGGTCACCGGCCACTATCCCCGATCGCTGTTCGATCTGATCATCGGGCTGAATCGATGGATGTATCGGGTCCTTGTGTACGCCGCCCTCATGACCGACACCTATCCCCCGTTCCGGCTCGACCAGGGGGGAACGGAACCGACCTCGAATCGCGGCGGCCCGCCCCAATCTCATCCCGACGAAGGGATCGACCTGCGACCCGAACCGTCGAAGGTCGAAATGAGATGAACCGACCGGGGTACCCATGAGCGAGGTGCGTACCGTCGAGTTGAACGACGGCCGGAGCATCACAATCCGCCACGGCAGTGGTGAGGATGTGCCCGGTCTCGTCTCGTTGTACGAGCGGCTCTCAATTGAAGACCTTCAGAGGAGATTCTTCAGCGGTGCGCAGCCCCCGAAAGCCACCGTCGAAGCCTGGGCTGACGTTGCCGATCGTAGGGATGGCCTTCTGCTGGTCGTTGAAGAATCTACGCCCGACTCGTCGATCATCGTCGCTGAGGCTGGCTTCGCTCCGCTCGATGATGGTGATGCCGAACTCGGCATCACCGTGGATCGGCGATGCCGCGGTTGGTTGGGGCCTTGGCTTCTCGATGCGCTTCTGGAAGAGGCCGCAGCAGCAGGGATCCCAAACCTGCAGGCGCTCACGGCGGCTCGTAATACCCAGATGCGATTGATGTTGTGTGGCCGCGGAGCCGCCGGCATTCCCGACGACGACTGGACCAGTGTGCGAATGACCGTTTCGACCTCGGGCCGCGTACCGTCGTGGCGAAAGACCTCGAGCGGGCGACGTCGCCTGCTCGTGGAAGGCAATTCGTATCAATGGACCGGTACCGCCGATGCGAACAGGAGAGGATTCGACGTGACCGTTTGTCGAGGCCCTTCGGTCAGTCACGGGCGCTGTCCCCTGTTGGAGGGAAATGACTGCGCTCTCGTCGAAGGGGCTGACGCTGTCTTGTTTGCGTTGCCCGTGCACGACAACACAGACCTGCTGGAGGCTCACCGTGGCCGACGGCCCGATCCGCCCCTCTTCGTCAAGTCTGCAGACGAGACCACCTCCGAAGTTCTCGAACGTATCCAGGACATCCTCGACGAGGACCCGTCGGGGTCGTCCTGAATTCGTCGTCCTGACTACGCGGTCTCCGATGGCTATCGACCGAAGATAGCGGTGTAGGCCCGTTCGAGCCCATGGCGGACGTCGATGAGCACCTCCTCGATGTCGTCTCGAAGATCGACGACGGCACCACCGCCGTCATCTACCACGTCCTGCAGTTCGATCAGTGCTCCGGCCCGTGCAGTGTCGAGGCGCCGGACCAGCTCCTCGAGATCATCTCGCAACTCCATGGAGCCAAGCACGCCTTGGAGTCGCACTGCGTCGAGGCGCGACCTCCAGTTGCGTAGTTGGTGGTCCATGGCCAGTTCATAGTCAGGTGCATGCTCCTCGGTCGCCGCACGAAAATCCGCTTCCAGTGAATCAATTTCCTCTGATAGGTGGGTGACCCGTGTCGGTTTACCGACCTCGACCTCCTCCCAGGCATCGACGTCGTCACTCAGTTCGTGCAGTGTGTTGCTGAGCTCCTCCAAACGATCGCTGTAGTGAGCAACGATGTCACCAGTCCACCCTGCGATCCTGGCACCGAGCTCTCGTATCCGACGTTCGAGGAGTCTGAGGTCAGCCTGAAGGCGATCGTGTGCTTCGTGGGTGCTTCGCGCAGTCATCGGTGCTCCTTGCATGAGGGTTGTCCGGTACCGCCCATCTCAACTCAGATGCCCACTGTCGGGCTAGAGCACTTGGTCAGGAGGTCAACGGACCCAAGGACGTAAGCCTCTGCCCCGCAGTGATTCAATCCGCAACTATCGACCCATGACTTCGGCCTCCCCGTTGTTGGAACAAGACTGGGGCGCTGCTGCCTTTCTGGCGGTCGGAAGACCGACCTTCGATGTCGAGTCCGGCGCTGAATTGTGCTCCGGGGCGCTCGAGATCTTGCGTCAGATGAACCCAGAAGTGCACGGAAGCAGCGAACTTCATCTCACTACCGAGGAGGTCGTCAGGACGACCGAATCATGGCACCAGAAGCCTGCGATTGTCTTCATCGCATTCGGCACTTTCGCCGATGCGACGTTGGCCATCGTCGCTGCCGAGGCCGCTGCCCGCGATGCCCGTATCGTTCTGTGGTCCTTCCCTGAACAGCGGTCCGGCAAGCGGCTGCGCCGAAACTCACTTTGTGGCGCGAACCTCGCGGCCTTCAGTCTTGGATTGCGCGAGGTCCACCCCAGCGGGGTTCACGGCAGGCCGACCGACCCGGAGATCTCACATCAGCTTCGAGACGCGGTGCAAGGCTGGGATGAGATGTCACCGGGCCACACGCAAATCGACTCCTTCACCGCCACCGAACATGCGGCTGCGACCGCGACAGCCAACCGTCTGGCTGAGGCGCACATCGGGATCGTCGGCGATGCGCCGCCGGGTTTCGAGCCCTGTGATCTCGTCGACGATCCCCTACCGATTGGTACGACGTTTCAGCGAATGCCCATCGGGGACCTGTTCGCCGCTGCGTCGCAGATCGAAACCCCGGTTGCGTTGCCGCATGGCATGGCTGGCATCGAGAAGCTCGAACCGGTCGCAACCGGTCGGAGCCTTCAGCTTCGCGAGGCGCTCGGTTCCCTCGCCGACGATCACGACTGGGATGCGCTGGCCCTTCGCTGCTGGCCCGAGTGTTTCACCCAGTGGGGCGGCGCCGCCTGCGGCCCGCTCTCGATGCTCTCAGAATCGGGTCTGCCTGCTGCATGTGAGGCCGATGCCTTCGGTGCCCTCACACTGCTCATGCTGAGCGAGATCACCGAGCGACCAGCCTTCCTCGCCGACCTCGTCGATTTCGACGACCTCGAGAACTCCGCCGTCCTCTGGCACTGCGGTGTAGCGCCTGCGTCCATGGCTGATCCCGGACGCCCGGTGCGGGCTGGTGAACACCCGAATCGGCACATGCCTCTCACCATGAACTTCGGCTTGCGACCTGGCCCGGTGACCCTCGCCCGTTTGTCCCGATCGCGCAATCAGCTTCGGCTGGTGGTGGGCACCGGCGAGATGAAGGCAGCGCCGCCACCCTTTGTCGGCACGTCGGGCGTTCTCACGATCGATGCGCCGGTCCGACGCTTCCACCGCATCCTGATTTCGGAGGGACTCGAGCACCATTTCGGCGTGTCGTACGGCGACCATCGGCGGGCGATCCAAGCGCTGGCGTGCATCTGGGGTATCGACGTGATCGACATCTGATCAGCATCGACGAATCCGGTCGGTTTGACCTTCGCCCCTACGGAAACCGATGTGACAGCACCACAATGATGAGGTGAGAAACCTCGATGGCCCGCTTGGAGCGCTCTCGTCCGATCGGCGCCAGCCGGTATCGGTCGTGGACCTGGCAGACCAGCTCGCCCGCCGACTCCCGTCGGGTTCGAACATCGTGGTACCGATCGCCAACGGCGAGCCCGTCGCACTTCTGGATGCACTCGAAGAACGCGCCCGCTTCCTGACCGGGGTCAGGATCCATCAGATGCATGTGCTCCGGGATCGCCCCTACATCCGAGGTGCCTACAAGGGTCACCTCGAACACGTTTCCTGGTTCTTGTCGCACATCGCTCGCCGGGCGTACCACGCGGGCGAGTGCGATTTCACACCGGCCAACTTCAGCGAGGTGCCCCAGTTCATGGCCGACAAGAACCCGGTCGCGGTCCTGGCCGCTGCAAGTCCGCCGGACCGTCACGGATATTTTTCTCTCGGTCTCGGTGCCGACTACGCGGCCGCGCTCATCGGCAAGGTCCCATTCATTCTCGAAGTCAACCCATTGATGCCGCGGACCCATGGAGCCAACCGACTCCACATGAATGATGTCGTCGCGTGGTGTGAGGCCTCAACCGCCCTCGTTGAGGTTCCCCCGGTTCAGCCCGGTGAAATCGACCGCTCGATCGCCGCCTCCATCGTGGACCGGATACGCGATGGCTCAACGCTCCAGCTGGGAATTGGTGCGATTCCCTCGGCGGTGGCGACCTTCCTCTCAGATCACAGAGATCTGGGAATTCACACCGAACTGCTGAGCGACCCTGTGATCGACTTGGTCGAGTGCGGTGCAGTCACCGGTCTGAAGAAGAAGACCAATCGGGGGCACGTTGTCACAACGTTCGCACTCGGCACGCGCCGCCTGTACGACTTCGTGGACAACAACGATCTCGTCCAGTTTCTGCCGGTGGACGAGGTGAACGACCCCCGCAAGATCGGGCATGAGGACAACTTCGTGTCGATCAACGCCACACTCCAGGTCGACCTCTTCGGCCAATGCGCATCTGAAACGCTGGGAGCCAAGTACTTCTCAGGCAGCGGAGGCCAGGCCGACTTTGCCAGGGGGGCACAGTACTCGCGAGGAGGTCAGGGTTTCGTCGTACTGCGATCCACAACCAAAGACGGCTCCACGTCCAAGATCACCCCGATCCTCTCCCCCGGTGCGGTCGTGACGACCCAGAAGAACACGGTCGACAAGATTGTCACCGAATACGGGATAGCCGAACTCCAGGGACGGTCGATCCGCCAGCGGGCTCAGGCCCTCATCGCCATCGCCCACCCAGACCACAGAGAGCACCTGGAACGTGAGGCACGTGACCGAGGCATCCTCATCGACTGAGCTCCTGGCACAGAGGGTCCGACGACAGTTACTGCAGGCCCCTCGATTCGAGATTGAAGATGGTGTCGCGAATGATGGCAATACTCGAATCGATTTCGGTCACAACCTCATCCGCGGCCGCAGCGAGCCGCGCTTGCTCTCCACCAGCAGCCTGAAGCCGCATGCCGGCGGCGAACAACCGCTGGATTACCCGATCCTGCAACTCGGCCGCAATCCGCTCACGTTCCTCTACCAGGCCCAGACGCACCCGCTGATCTCTGGCGATCTGAAACTGAAGCGCCAGAGCACTCTCGGACGAGAGCGCCTCCACGAATCTGATCTCGTCGTCGCTCAAGGTGGCAAAGCCCGGCGGGCGGCCCACAACCAGAACACCTTCTGGCTTGGCATGAGACAGCAGCGGCGCAAAAATCGCCGAGCCCATCTGACTGTAGCGCTGCCGCGCTGTCGGGCTCAGACCACCGCGAAGGCTGAGGTTGTCGACCACGAGTTTCTCACCGCTGGCGAACGCCATGGCCTCCAGTGACCCCTCCGCGATCGCGTGGCCGACCTCTACTGCATCGATATCGCCAGCGATGGCCGCAACACGCAGGTCGCCGAAGCTGTCGGGCATCGCGATCAGACTATGGACCGCTCCGAGAGACTCGATCGCGGTTTGCACGATGAAGCCAAGGACATCATCGAGGGGTTGGTCGGCGAGAACCGCAAGACGGATGTCTCCGAGGAAGCGGAGTAGTTCCTCCCGCTGATCTCGCTCGGACTCTGCCTCCAGGATCCGGCTCATATCTACGATGTGAGCAAGCGTTCGCGGGCCATCGTCGGCGGCCAACGACGCGGCCGACAACAACGCGGTCACGATCGTCCCGTCTTTGCGGACGTACCGTTTCTGGGTTCGGAACAGATCGAAACGGCCCGTCGCGAGTCCCTCGGCTCCTGCGTTGCTCGCCTCACGATCCTCGGGGTGAGTGAATGCGTCGAACGTTTGTCCGATCAAGCTGTCGACCGGCAGACCGAGCATCTCTGCCAAGGACTCGTTGGCCGCCAAGATACGCCGTTGGCGGGTATCGCTGAGATCTGCGATCGCCATGCCGACCGGGGCGTCCTCGAATGCTGACCGGAACGCTCGCTCGGATGCTGAAAGCCTCCGGACCTGTTGTAGCCGGTCGGTGATATCGCGTACGAGCGCGATCATGCAGTCCTTGCCGAATGTATCGGTACCGGGGTGCTGGATCAGCACCTCAACATTCCTGTCCCCAGCCTCCTTCTGGCGATGGATGGAATCGAAGGTGATCAGGGAACGATCTCCGGCCAGAAGCGGAGCGAGCATGTCTTCCAGCTCGTGTCGACCAAGACCGGGAGCAAGGTCGGTGAAATAGAAGTCATTGAGAAGCTCGGCCCGGGTGAATCCGGACTGTCGGCAAGCCCCATCGTTGACATAACACAGCTTCAGGCTTCCGACCTCGAACATGTAGATGGCTTCGTCGACGGTATCGAGCGACGCACGAATCGCTTCGCTCTCGGACTGCTGGTTCCGAAGCTGGGTGACATCCCGAACGATCGCCAGGACGGAGACCTCGTCGTTCTCATGTTCAAGAGGGCCCAAGCTGATCTCGGCGGGGAACTCCGAGCCATCGCTTCGAAGTCCCACCAAGCTCTCCGGGCCAGCTCCCATGAATCGCGGTTGAGGATCTTCGAGGTATCGCTCGTGAGCCTGCTGGTGCACCCGACGGAATCGTTGCGGTACGAGGTCCTGCATCACCCGTCCCTCCAGATGACCGTCGTCATAGCCAAACAGGTCGATTGCAGCGGTGTTGGCCCACGTCACCCGGCCCGAGCTGTCAAAGATCAGCATTGCGTCCGGAGCCGCCTGCATATGCCCGCTGGCTAGTTCTCCAGCCAGCATCACGGGTTGGTCCACGCACTGAGATCGTAGTGTCGGATCATGATCGTGACAGGTGTGACCGGGTCGACAGCGGGCAAGTTCTACTCAGGACGGGTAGGGAGCATCCGACCCGTCACCGTCGTCGGAATGATCTGGAGGAATCGACTCTTCACCCCCGCTGCCCACGGTCCGACGGCGAGGTCCTCAGCGAAGAGGAGATCATCGATTTGCTCGAGCTCCTTTGCTTCACCGCGCACCACCACACTCCAACCGAACTTGCGCTGCTCATCGATGGCGTCAACCTCGAAGGCCACGGTGGGATTCAGTACCGCGGCGGCAAGCTTGAGCCCCGGGGCGGTCTGCACGTAGATCTCTTCGTGCCACGCCTTGAAGTTCACCGGGAAAATGTCGGGACTGTTGTTGATGACAACTGCGAGGCGCCCGATGGTCTTCTGAGCCAGCAACTCCCAACACTGCTCCGGTGTCAGGTCTTCCAGCGGTGCCCTCAGATCGTCCTCACTCATGTAACTAGAAGACATTGGCTGACAGAACCTCGACAGGGCCTTTGGTCCCACGACACCGTTCACCACAGGCTTTGACAAAAGTCCCTAGTGAGGCCGGTGCGCATCATAGGACTCTTGGAGCACAGGTGATCAAGGAGCCAAGTTGTTCAAACGAGTTCTGGTACCAATCGATTCATCCCGGTCTTCGCTTCGGGCATTGAAGCCGGCCAAAGCTTTCGCCGAGGCAACGGGCGCTGAACTCGCTGTTGCCACGGTGCTGTTCACCGAAGTCATCGATGAATCAGAGCGCCGCGAGGCATTGCGGGCCCGAGTCGAGGACACGGGCACTACGCCCGACGACGTTCTGATCCGATTGAACAGCGTGTCGGTGGAGAACGCGCTTCATGACCTCATGGACGACGACACCCTCGTGGTACTCGCAAGTCCGGGTCACTCCCATACCCAGCGTTTCCTCGGCAACGTGTCCGAGGAAATCGTCCACCAGCGTGAGGCGGGTCTGAGCGTCATCGTAGGACCCAACGTCGAGGTGGACAGCTACACACTCAACGGTGCGGTCTTCGGCTGTGTCGATCCCCAGGGTGAGAGCGACACACTGCTTGACGCCGTGGCGAGGATATCCATCGAGCTGAACCTGGCCCCGTGGTTGATCTCGGTGGGCGAGGAGGTTCGTGTACAAGCCGGAGCAAGCAGTCTCCCGGGCCACCATCTTCCACTGGAGACCAATCAACTCCATGCGCTGGCCGGCGAACTCGAAGCCCGCGGTACCGCAACGGTGAACTACGACGTGCTCCACAGCAATCATCCCGCCAAAGAAATCGTTCGGTTCGGCCAGACCAGGGATGCGGTACTGCTCGCTGTCTCCACGCGAGAACGTAGTGGGCTCGACCGCCTGTTGTTCGGAAGTGTCGCCATCGACGTCGTCAAACACGCCACCGTCCCGGTGCTGGCCGTGCATCAAGAGGGGAACAAGCAATGAACCGGAAAATTGTCGTCGCCGTCGATGGGTCAGCGGCCGCCAATGGTGTGCTGAGCTGGGCCCTCGATCAAGCTGACGCGACCGACGAGGTCGTGGCGTTGTCGGTCTGGAATCTCACCCTGCTGGGCGGCCTGG
>JBLYYW010000297.1:0-5397 GCA_048550155.1 Acidimicrobiales bacterium
ACGGAGTGGTACCGGCAGTCATCGGGGAGTGTCTCGGGGACCCCGATGTCACCGCTCGTCAGCTACGAAGGAAGGACCGGGTCGACTTTCACGGCTGCGACCTCGGAGCGGATGGGCCGCTCGACCTGTCGGGCTTCGACCTCAGCGGTGCCCATTTTCACGGCGGTGATTGGGCGGAAACCATCTTCGACGGTGCCGACCTCTCGAACGCCGACTTCCACGAGCTGTCGATGAACAACGCGACCTTCGTGGGGGCTGACCTCGATGACTTCTTCGCACGAGACTTCTCGATGGTTGGAGCGAACTTCTCGGGGGCCGATCTCACCGACGCGCAATTCGAACGAGGAGACCTGCGCGGTTCAAGTTTCGCCTCTGCGCTCATCGACTCGGTCGATTTCTCCGATATCAACAGCCAAGGAGTCACCTTCGCCGGAGCCACGATCACCGACAGCAACATGAAGCACATGAAGTTGCGGAATGCTTCGTTTGCGGGCACAACACTGCGAAAGGTGAACCTCGAGGGCGCGGACATTCGTTATGCCAGCTTCGACAACGCAGATCTCGACGAGGTGAAATTTCAGCGGGCCGAAGTCAAGGCGTCGACATTCTTGGGCGCGGACCTCGAGGATGTGAACTTCGACCATGCCACGGGTGAGGCCCAGCTCGGCAGCTCCGGGCAGTGGGTGGACGTCAAGTGCCCGGACGGGGACGACGAGACGCCGTACCGAACCTGTGAGTGGCAGCCGTAGACCGCCGACGTCTGGCCTGCCGCCACCGCTACCCTTGAGACCGGTCTCCTGGAGACTGACCCCGCAGCGAAGTTCGGTGTGATCCCGACGCTGTCCCGCAACTGTGATGCCACTTCGACGCCCCTCCCGGGCCGAAAAGCTGGTGAGCCAGGTCGCCTGTGTGGTCGACAACCCGCTCTTTCGCAGAGCCTTCCCGAGGTAGGAAACACAGTATGAAGAAACCACTCGTCGGTCGCACCGGCGCACTGCTCGTCGCAGTACTGGTAATTGGAGCGTGTTCGAGTTCCGACGATCCGGCGGCGTCGGAGGAATCAGACACCACGACGAGCACCGAGGCCGACACCACGAGCCCGCCCACGACCGAGCCAGAGCCAGAGCCAGAGCCAGGAGATTTTCCAGTCGACATCGACGGCGTGGTGATTCCAGCCGAACCGATGCGGATCGTCAGCCTGTCACCTTCGGCAACCGAGATCCTGTTCGCCATCGGCGCCGGCGACCAGGTGGTGGCGGTCGACAGCTTCTCCAACTATCCGGCGGAGGCCCCGACCCAAGAAGGCCTCGAGGCCTTCACGCCCAACGTGGAGGCAATCGCAGCGTTCGAACCGGACCTTTTGGTCACCAGCTTCGACCCGGAGAACGCGCTCGCCACATCCTTCGGCGCCCTGGAGGTCCCGGTTCTCGTGCAACCGGGTGCGCTCACCGTCGAGGACACCTACGCACAGGTCGCCGATCTCGGTGTCGCCACCGGCCGTGTCGATGAAGCGGCGGCGGTCAACGCAGAGATCCAGAGCAGGATCGACGCCGCTGTTGCTCTGAGCTCTTCGGCGGTCGACGCACCAATGCGGGTGTATCACGAGCTTGACGACACGTTCTTCTCGGTCAGCTCGGCGTCGTTCATCGGGGACCTCTATTCCCGCCTGGGGATGGAGAACATCGCAGACGCTGCTGATCCCGATGGATTTGGGTTTCCCCAACTCACCGCCGAATACATCATCGAGGCCGACCCGACCTTGATCGTCATCACCGACCAGGTCGGCTACGGACCCGAGGACGTGTCGGCCCGCCCGGGCTGGGATTCGATCACTGCGGTTCAGGCCGGGAACATCGTGCAGCTCGATGCCGACATCGGATCGCGATGGGGCCCGCGCGTCGCCGATCTGGCCGAGCAGCTGTCCGAACTGTCCGTGCCCACCGCGACGGGTTGATCGACGTGGCGACCGGAACGACCGTCGCTTCTTTCGAGGCGCTTCGGAGTTCGTTTCGGCTGCCGCCCATGACCGTCGTGGCCGCCGTCGCCACGCTTGTTGCCTGCGCGTTGTTGAGTCTGGCATCGGGCGCCGCCGGCATTCCGGTAGCGGGCGTCGTGCTCGAAATGCTTGATCGCCTGCCATTCCTCTCGATCGACAGCGGGCTCAGCGAACGTCAGGCGACCATCCTCACTCAGATACGGCTCCCACGAGTCGTCCTCGGTGGCCTGGTGGGTAGTTCGCTTGCGATGGCGGGCTCGGCATACCAGGGAGTCTTCCGCAACCCGCTGGCCGATCCGTTTCTTCTCGGTATCGCGGCAGGGGCCGGCCTGGGGGCGAGCGTGTCATTGATTTTTGGGTTGGATTGGTCGATCGGGCCCGTTGGCGCACTTCAGCTCCTGGCGTTCGTCGGAGCGCTGATCGCGGTGAGCCTTGCGATGCTGATCGGTCGGGCCGCACCCAATCAGACTGCTTCGCTTCTGTTGGCCGGTATCGCCACGGCATCGTTCTTCACCGCTGTACAGACGTACCTTCTCAGCCGCAACGTCGACACTCAGCGCTCCATCATCTCGTGGCTGTTCGGCACCCTCGTGGGGGCGAATTGGGACCGGGTGATGGTTTTGGCGTTCTATCTCGTGCTGTGCGGGGGAGTCCTGGTTGCTCTTCGCCGTCAATTCGATGTGCTCCGAGTGGGCGAAGCCGAAGCTCGGACGCTCGGCCTTCGACCAGATCGTGTGAAGCTCATCGCGCTCGTCGCCGCATCGCTTCTCACCGCGGCTGCGGTATCGGTCAGTGGTCTGATCAGCTTTGTCGGTCTCGTCGTCCCCCACACGATCCGGCTGATGATCGGATCGAGCTATCGAATGGTTGTTCCGCTTTCAGGCTTGGCGGGCGCTGCGTTCGTCATCTTGGCCGACTGGATAAGTCGCTCCGTGGCGTCTCCAGCCGAACTGGGGATCGGGGTCGTGACAGCGTTCGTCGGTGCACCATTCTTTGCCTTCCTCCTGGTCAAGACCAAGGCCGGTTCCCTGTGAGTGCTGCGATCGTCATGGAGCATCTGTCGGTTGCCTATGGCTCCTCGGTGGTACTCGACGACGTGACAGTACACGTGGGTGCCCACCGGTGGACCGCCGTGCTGGGTCGGAACGGGGCCGGCAAATCGACCCTGATGTCTGCCGTCGTGGGCATCGGCAAGGGCCATGAGGCCGTTGCCTTCCCCGACCGTTCCGGGCCGCGGGCTCGGTTCTGTGCCTATGTGCCTCAGTCGCCGGTGTTCCCCCCTGGCATGACCGTCGCCGAATACGTCTTGCTGGGGCGAACCGCTCACCTCGGTTGGTTCGCCAGCGAGGGCGCTACCGACCGCAGCAGAGCACACGATGCCATGGCCCAGCTCGGGATCGACCGATTTGGGAGCCGATATCTGAATGAGCTGTCCGGAGGTGAGGCACAACGGGCGGTTCTGGCTCGTGCGCTTTGTCAGGATGCCGAGATTCTCGTCCTGGACGAGCCGACGAGTTCCCTGGACGTTGGTCATCAGCTCGAGGTGATGGATCTCGTGGCCTCGCTCGCTGTCGAGCAAGGCCTGACCGTGCTTTCGGCCCTCCACGACTTGACCGCAGCGCTTCGCTACGCCGACGATGCGATACTGCTCGACTCGGGACGTCTGGTGGCGTCGGGTCCAGCTTCGGATGTTCTCGAGGCTGAAACCCTGTCCACCTATTTTGGAACCCCGATGCATCGGATGCTCGGTCCCGACGGATATCCGGTGATCATCCCCCTCTTCAAACCCCAAGGAACCTCGCAATGACCGACGAAACGGCAATCCCCACCGAAACTCCTGACAAGGGTCAGTTCGTGACCGTTCCCAGTCTCGTGTTGGTCAACACCGGACATGGCAAGGGCAAGTCGAGCGCCGCCTTCGGTGTTGTGTTGAGAGCGATCGCAATGGACTGGCCGGTGGCGGTGGTGCAGTTCCTCAAGAGCGGTGACTGGAACACTGGCGAGGAAAAGGTGCTCCGAGGCATGGGAGTCGAGTGGTACGCCGCAGGTGACGGGTTCACCTGGGATTCAGATGACCTGGATGAGTCCAGGGCCAAAGCAATCGCTGCGTGGGAGTTCACCAAGCAGCTCATCGGGCGAGGTGATCATCGGTTGATCGTGTTGGATGAGATCAGCTACGCCATGACCTGGGGTTGGATCGACGCCACTGACGTTGCTGCCACCGTTGATGGTCGTCCCGAGAAGACCAACATCGTGTTGACCGGACGCGACATGGCCCAAGAGGTCATCGGCGTCGCCCACACGGTCACCGAGATGACCGTGGTCAAACATGCCTTCGACCAGGGGATTGTGGCCAAGAAAGGCATCGACTACTAGCTCGAGAGAGCGAGCGCTGGTTGACCAACGCCAGGTCAAGAGCGCAATACTTCAGCTGTGACGCCCGCAGTTGTGCTTCTCGGTCAAAGGAAGATTCCTCACGAGGTCATTTCCTACCACCACGACCCCGAGGCCCGGAGCTACGGAGCAGAGGCGGCAGAGGTCTTGAGGCTCGACCCATCGCAGGTGTTCAAGACGCTGGTGGCCGAAGTGGCCGAGCTCGGGTTGACCGTTGCGGTGGTGCCGGTCTCAGCCAAACTCGACCTGAAAGCGCTCGCAAAGGCTGTCGATGGGAAGAAGGCGAAGATGGCTGATGTCGACGACGTCGAACGAACCACCGGTTATGTGGTGGGCGGCATCAGCCCCTTGGGCTTGAAGAAGCGACTGCCAACAGTCATCGATTCATCTGCGGTCGATCTCGACCAGATGTATGTGAGTGGCGGTCGCCGAGGTCTCGAAGTTCGGCTCGCACCCAGCGACCTTGCGACCCTGACCAACGCCACGGTGGCCACGATCACCAAGGGGTGATGGGAGGGCGGTAGGTGCCTACATACGCTCGATGATCATGGCCATGCCCTGGCCACCACCAACACACATGGTTTCGAGGCCGACACTCTTGTCGGCATCTTGCAGGCCGTTGATCAGTGTGGTCATGATGCGAGCACCCGTCATGCCGAAGGGATGACCGAGCGCGATTCCGCCGCCGTTCACATTGAGTTTGTCGTGGTCGATTCCGAGGTGTTTGGCCGACGGGAGAACCTGGGCGGCGAACGCTTCGTTGATCTCGACCAGGTCGATGTCGTCGATGGTCATACCCGCCCGCTTGAGCGCCATTCGGGACGCTTCGACCGGCCCGAGACCCATGATCTCAGGGTTGAGACCGGTGACGCCGCTGCTGATGATCCGGGCCAGAGGCTTGATCCCAAGCTCTTTGGCCTTGGTATCGCTCATCACCACAACAGCGGCCGCCCCGTCGTTCAACGGGCAAGCATTTCCCGCTGTCACGGTTCCGTCGGGGCGGAAGA
>JBLYYW010000298.1:0-3453 GCA_048550155.1 Acidimicrobiales bacterium
ATCGAAGAAGCCGCTGGGCAAACGACCGGCCGTTCCAGGGCACTCTTGCCTGACCTGTGCCAGGTCGCGGCCGCGCTACTCGTCGGTCATGATCTCGGCGAGGGCGGTTCTGGCCTGTGCGGCGAACGTCGGGTTGCTCTCGGCGTAGTACGGGATGGCGGCCACGGCCATGAAGAGTGCCCAACCTTTCGCCCTGATCCAATCCGCGGGTGACGCATTGGAGGCCGAACGGAAGGTGTCGCGGCTGTCACGGTCAAAGAGCCACCATGCGGAGAGATGGTCCGCACTCGGGTCGCCGACTGTGCAACCTTCCCAATCGATTACGCCGACGAGCTCACCATCGGCGGCGATGAGGTTGTCGCCGCGAAGATCGCTGTGAAGCCATCGCGGCGTTCCAGCCCATTCTCCGACTGCCAGGCACTGCTCCCACACTCGGAGCACGGGGGTGCGGTCGATGTCATCGGGGAGGCGGCTTGCCCAGTGCCGCATGCCTGCGTCAACCTTGGCGAGTCCAAACGCCCGATAGTTTCCGCCCTCGGGTGCTCCGTCGGTTGCAATCTGGCGAAGAGACGTCACGAACTCACCCAGGGCCGTGGCAGCAGCATTCAGGTCGCGCAGTGTCGACTGGTTTGCGTTGGTGCCCTCGATCCAACTGAGGACCGACCAATGCGACGGGTAGGAGCCTGTTGGGGTACCCAGAGCGTGGAAGGCCGGAACGTCGAGCGGAACCTCGCCGGCGACGAGGGGGAGGCACCACGATTCTCGTTGTGGGCCATTCCCGAGCTCAACTGTCCGCGGCAGCCGAACGACCATGTCGTCGCCGAGCCGAAAAGTCACGTTCACCGTTCCGGACGTGTGGAGTTGACGAAGAGGCAGCCCGCTCCACTGCGGCATCTGCTGAGTCAACAGCTCCGCAACTAGATCGAGGTCAATTCGCAGTTCGTCGTCGTGGAGAGCCACGGCGGGCAGCGTAGCGTTTGGTTCAGCCCTGCTCTTTGGGCCAGGTGTACGCACGCCAGATGATCAGCACGATGAACAGTACGTAGAACGTCCCCAGGTAGTACTCCCAGCCCTCCGTTGCATCAACGAAGAACCCGATGTTGAACAGCAGGTACACCGGAGCCACGATCAGGTTGGCCAGCCGAACTTGGGTGGGGCGCCCCACCAGGGAGAAGGCAACCAAGAGAGTCAGCACAATCGCGGTGCTCGGCGCAACGTAGAGGACGGCGGTATCGGTGGCTGGCTCGTCCATCTCCTGGAGCAAGCTGAGCATGTCCCCGAAGATCCAAAGAATGAAGTGACATATCCACAACACCGCCAGCTGTATACGGATATTCACCTTCGGGTCCACCAGACCCGCATCGGTGTGTGCTTTGGTTCCCACTATCAGCCTCCGTTCGAGCTCAGGTAAATGGTCGCTTGCGCGCAGCATCCAGGACAAGGGCCGGAAGTCCTAAATCCACCCCGGTAGGCTCGGCAGCGAACACGGCTCGAGAGGGGAACTGGACATGTCGACTGAGAAACATGATTTGCACCGCTACCTGAAGGCGGGGCGCGAAGCTGTGCTGTGGAAGCTGGACGGTCTGTCCGAGTACGACGCCCGTCGGCCACTGGTCCCGACTGGAACGAATCTTCTCGGCCTCGTCAAGCACCTTGCTTCTGTTGAGTTCGGGTACTTCGGGAATTGCTTCGACAGACCGCACGGCGAGGCTCTGCCCTGGCTTAGCGAGGACGCAGAACCGAACGCCGACATGTGGGCTACCGCCGAAGAGTCTCGGGATGACATCGTGTCTCTATATGAGCGGGCGGCGAAGCACTCCGACGCCACAATCGATGCGCTCGAGCTCGACTCACCGGGGCGAGTTCCGTGGTGGGGACCCAATGGTGATGTCACTCTCCACCGGTTGCTGGTTCATGTCGCTACCGAAACCCATCGCCACGCCGGGCATGCCGACATCGTCCGGGAGCTCATCGATGGTTCGGCCGGTCTGCTGCTGGGTAGAGAGAATCTGCCCGGACAGGACCAGGCGTGGTGGGCGGCATACCGAGACAAGGTTGAGCAATCGGCACGTCACTTTGCGGACGGCTCTTCGTAGCCAGGCGAACGAGGCAACGCCGTCGGCTACACGGTTCCGATGTCGTCCCAGATGTTCTCGCCGCAAGCGGTTCTGATCATGCCGTGGGGATAGGGCGGCAGGCCCGGTGCTGATATCTCATTCAGGCGATCGCGTTCGGTCTCTGACAAGACGACGTCGGTGCTGGCAAGGTTGTCGGCGAGTTGCTCAATCGTCCGTGCCCCGAGCAACACAGAAGACACATTGGGGCGATCCCGAACCCAGGCAAGCGCCACCTGCGCCACCGACACGTTGCGCTCCTTAGCGATGGCTTCGACAACAGCCAGGACCCGCCAGGTCGAATCTACGTTTCGTTTGTCGTAGGCCTCCACCCCGCGGTCGGGGTCCTCGCCGAGGCGAGTAGCCCCCTGCGGACGCTGGTCCGCCCGATACTTACCGGTCAACCAGCCGCCGCCGAGCGGTGACCAGGGAAGGAGACCGAGCCCGTTGGCAATACACATAGGCATGACGTCGAGCTCGATAGCGCGGTCGAGGAGGTTGTACTGAGGCTGCAGGGTGATCGGTCGGCTGAGCCGTTCGCGCTCGCAGAGATCGACGATGCGTTGCATCTGCCACGCCGTGACATTTGACCACCCGACGTATCGGGTCCGTCCCGACTGCACCATGGTGTCGAGGGCCCCGATCGTCTCGGCAAGAGGTGTCTGCGGGTCCCAGCCGTGCACCTGATACAGATCGACGTAGTCCACATCGAGGCGATCCAGGCTCGCATCGATTGCCGACAGGAGATGGCGTCTGCCCGCACCGCTGTCCAGTGGATCGTCACTCATTGGGAACCGCCCCTTGGTTGCAAGGACGATCGAGCCCCGCAAACCTGAGGACTTCAGCCACGTTCCCACGATTTGCTCGGATGCACCCCTGGTATAGACGTCGGCGGTGTCTACGAAAGTACCCCCGGCCTCAAAGAACCGGTGCAGCTGGTCGTGAGCCCCCGCCTCGTCCGTTTCGTTGCCAAAGGTCATGGTGCCGAGCCCGAGCTCGCTCACGTGCGTGCCGCTGCTTCCGAGCGGTCTGAGTTCCATTGGATCCCCATCCATCGCTTCTGCAGGAATCTAATGCGGAACCGTCATCGAACGATCTTGCCGAGTGCGGCGAACCTGAGCATGTGTGCTTGGCCGGCGTGGATAGCGTATTCATCAATCATCTTCACCAAGGCGGCACTGAGGGGCCGCCCGCTGCCGAGGCCGATCGAGTCGATGCTGGGCATGGCGGCAAGAGCTTGGTCAGACTTGGCGACTTCATCGAAGTAGATGCGCAGGTCGTCGTCGACGGTGTCGACGGAACCCCCTGCGTAGTCATCTTCTCCGTAGATGAAGTCCTG
>JBLYYW010000299.1:0-18300 GCA_048550155.1 Acidimicrobiales bacterium
ACCTGCTTCTGTTCATCGATGGGTTGTGGGCCGGCTGCGGATGGTGGGCACGATCTGGCCCTCACCGAACTGGTCGAAGGTGACGCGGTTCGTTTTGTTGTCGAGGTCGGCTCCGAGCGGGGTGCCGACCTGCTCCAAGACCTCGACGCTCAGATCACGACCGATGCCGAAAAGGAGGCTGCCAAGGCGGTTGTCGAAGCGGCCGCTGCGGTAATAAGTCGGTCACTCGACGCCGCCGGTGCGCGCCGTCTGCTGTACGACAACCTCGAGAGCGAAGTATGGGACAGCATCGCAGAGCGGTGCCTCGCATGCGCCAACTGCACGATGGCGTGCCCGACGTGCTTCTGCACAAATCTTGAAGACGTCACCGACCTCAACGGTGACCACACCGACCGATGGCGTGTGTGGGATTCTTGCTTCAGCCTCGAATACTCACACCTCGGTCCTGGACCTCACCGAGGGTCGATCAAGTCGCGCTACCGGCAGTGGCTGGTCCACAAACTGGCGAGCTGGGTTGATCAGTTCGACGAGTCGGGTTGTGTCGGCTGCGGCCGGTGCATCACGTGGTGCCCGGTAGGGATTGATCTCACGGCCGAGGTGCCGCGGTTCGTTGACGTTTCGAACCAACCGGTATGGACCAATCGATGAGCGCCGCTTCGACCTCGGCGCCGGTGCGCTCCCTGTCGCCATTGCTGGTTCCCCGCCCCTATGTGGTGGAGTCCAAGGAGCTGACCAGTGCCGACACATGGACACTGAGAGTGACGCCCGAGAGCGGTGAGCTCCCTGAATTCCTACCCGCCCAGTGCAGCATGCTCGGGGTGTTTGGAGTCGGTGAGGCAGCCATCTCGATCAGCTCGCCGGTCTCGGTCCGCACCCACCACGAGTACACGATCCGGGATGCCGGCCCGATCACCTCAGCGCTCGTCAACACACCGATCGGTGGTCGCATCACCGTCCGGGGTCCTTTCGGGCGGTCCTGGCCGATCGAGCGGTTGGCGACAGGCACGTTGCTGGTCGTTGCCGGCGGGCTCGGTCTTGCCCCTCTGAGGGCCGCGATCGAAGCAGGCCTGGACCTGGACCTGGAGCGGATGGTTGTTCTCTGCGGGGCCAAGGCTCCGAGCGAACTCCTCTACCGAGCGGACTACCCCCGATGGAGGGCCGGAGGCGCAGCGGTCGAGACGACGGTTGACACGGCATCAGGGGATTGGACGGGTCGGACCGGTGTGGTGACCGAACTGATTGGTGGACCGGCAGGTGTTCAACTGGACTGGACCGACACGACGGCATTCGTGTGTGGGCCGGATGTGATGATGCACTACACGGCCAGGAAGCTCATCGACTTGGGTATGCCAGCGTCGAACATCTGGATCACGCTGGAACGAAACATGCAGTGCGGCAACGCGTTGTGTGGCCACTGCCAGCTGGGTCCGATCATCGTGTGTCGCGACGGTCCGGTGGTCAACTACAAGGACATCCAGCCGTTCCATTGGATCTCGGAGCTGTGAGAGGACGAAGTTCGCCATGAGTACGGTTACGACCAACCCAACCTTGGCGGTGTGGAAGTTCGCGTCATGCGATGGGTGCCAGCTCAGCTTGCTGGACTGCGAAGACGAGCTGCTCGCCGTCGCCGGTGCGATCGACATTGCGTATTTCCCCGAGGCATCCAGCGCCATGGCCGAAGGCCCCTACGACGTCTCGCTGGTGGAAGGGTCGATCACAACCGCGCACGATGTGGAGCGAATCCAGGAGATACGCAAGGACTCGACAACGTTGATCACGATCGGCGCCTGTGCGACTGCGGGCGGGATCCAAGCACTTCGCAACGGCGTCGACGTGGGCGAGTTTGTCACAGCCGTGTACGCCGAGCCGGATTTCATCTCGACCCTGGCCCAATCGACACCAATCTCAGACCATGTCACCGTCGATTTCGAGCTGAGAGGCTGCCCGATCGATCGGGGACAGCTGATCGAAGTGATCGCGGCTCAACTCAACGGACGACCGGCCAGGATTGCGACGACCTCAGTATGTGTGGAATGTAAGGCCAGAGGCACCGCATGTGTCATGGTGAGCCACGGAATCCCGTGTCTTGGGCCGGTAACCCAGGGCGGCTGTCATGCTCTGTGCCCCGCCTACCATCGGGGTTGCTACGGCTGTTTCGGGCCGATGGAGAGCCCCAACACTGATTCGCTGGCCGAGCAATTCGTTCAGCTTGGGTTGACCGACAAGAACATCGCTCACTTGTTCCGTAGCTACAACGGTTGGGCCGACGCCTTTCGGCGAGAGGCCGATCGAAGGGAATCTCGATGACCCATCAAAACGTAGATCTTCACGTGCCGGTATTGGCCCGGGTCGAGGGCGAAGGTGCAATGCATGTGAAGGTCGTCGACGGCGAGGTCGATGACATCCGTTTGGAGATCTATGAGCCGCCCCGCTTCTTCGAAGCGTTTCTCCGTGGGCGACACTTTTCCGAGCCGGCCGACATCACTGCCCGCATCTGTGGGATCTGTCCCGTCGCGTACCAAATGAGTGCGACCCATGCGATGGAGCGCCTGGCCGGGGTCACTGTCGATGGGGAACTCCGCGAGTTGCGACGGCTTCTCTATTGCGGTGAGTGGATAGAGAGCCACGTTCTCCACATCGGTTTCCTTCACGCTCCCGACTTTCTCGGCTACCACTCAGGCATCGCAATCGCTGCTGACTTTCCCGAGATGGTCGAGTCCGTCCTCCAGTTGAAGAAGACCGGCAACCAGATCGTCGATGTGCTCGGCGGTCGGCCGATCCATCCGGTGAACATCCGCAACGGCGGCTTCTATAGGGTTCCGAGCCGCAGGGAACTCGACGACCTCGTCGAGCCCCTGCGAGACGCGCGGGACATCTGCATCGACCTGGTTCGGTGGACCGCCGGATTCGACTTCCCAGATCTGGAACAGGACTACGAGTTCGTATCGCTACGACACCCGACCGAGTATCCCTTCAACGAGGGACGGATCGTGTCGAATCGCGGACTCGACATCGATGTAGCCGAGTTCGAGAATCACAGCCACGAGGAGCACGTGGCTCACTCGACGGCCCTTCATTCGCGGTTGACCTCGGGCGGCTGGTATCACGTGGGACCGCTTGCCCGGTTCGCCAACAACTTCGATCGACTCACCGAGCCAGCCAAGGAGCTCGCAGAAGAAGTTGGGTTGGGTGGCCCGGTACGGAATCCGTTCAAAAGCATCGTGGTGCGTAGCATCGAAACCTTTTACGCGATCGACGAGGCCCTCCGGATCATCGACAACTACCGCGTGCCGCCGACACCTTTTGTGGAGGTGCCGCCTACCGCCGGAATCGGCTGGGCGGCGACCGAAGCGCCGCGCGGTTTGCTGTACCACCGCTACGAGACCGATGAGAACGGAATGATCACGAGCGCCCAGATCATTCCTCCCACCGCCCAGAACCAGCCCACCATCGAGTCAGATTTGCGCCGGTTTGTTTCGTCGAACCTTCATCTCGAACTGGACGAGCTCGAACACCGGTGTGAGCAGACAATCCGAAACTACGACCCCTGCATCTCATGTTCAACCCACTTCCTGCGTGTCACCATCGAGCGGGACTAGCTGGTGAGCAGACCATCGAGTACCGCTTCGGCGCTGGTGGCAGGAGTCGGGAATCCGAGCCGGGGCGACGATGCTGTCGGCCCTCTTGTGGTCGAGGCGTTTCGCCGACGACTCGGAGTTGAATCGAGCCGCGTCGAGACGATCGTGCTCATTGGCGATCTCATCGATCTCGTCCTGTCGTGGCGATCGGACCAGGACGTCGTCGTAGTCGACGCCATGGTCGGAGGAGGACCCCCGGGCACGATCAGGGAAACCGACGGCCTCGATGGCATCTCGCCAGCTCGAGCTGCCGTCTCGAGTCACGGTGTCGGGATCACGGAATCGGTCGAGCTGGCCCGTCTTTTGAACCGGCTCCCACGGTCGCTTTCCATCATCGCCGTTGAGGCCTCGACGTTCGAACACTTCGAACCACCCAGCCCCGCCGTAGCATCATCAATTCCAGTGGTCGTGGATCGTTTACTCGACCGATTCGGCGGCGAAATGGACCTCTGAATCTAGTGGGCAGGAGCTGATCGATTCAGGCTCAATGCATGAAGCGATTTCTTCAACGCCTTGTGTTCTTCCTGGTTGTCACCTTGCTCGTCGTCCTTGTTGCCTGTGGAGCGGATCCGACCGTGCTTGGTAGCACCGATTCTGGATCGCGGTTCGACCTCGATATTGGCGAACAGATCGTGATCGAGCTCGAATCCAATGCGAGCACGGGCTACGCGTGGGAGCTTGCTCAGCCGGACAGTATCCCCATGGTCGAGCTGCGATCCTCGGTGTACACAGCCCCCGAGACAGATCTGGTCGGCGCCGCAGGTATCCAGGAGTTCACCTTCGACGCAATCGAATTCGGTGCTGGAGTGGTCCGCCTGGAGTACATCCGGAACTTCGACGAGGTGATCATTCCGGACAAGATCGTGGAGTACATCGTGACCGTGGGCGGTGCACCGTGGCCGCCCGACGGACCCGTTCCGCCGACTACCAGCGTCACCGCCCCGGAACCCACGAGCACCAGCTCCATGACCACGTCCACCGAACCTCCGCCAGCGGTGAGGGTAGGCGACCTTTTCGACGGGGAAGGGGCCCGCGACGTGGTTGTGGAAGGGTTCGTGGTGTGGGACGCTGCGAGCGCTCGTCTCTGTGATGTCTTGATGGAGTCCTTCCCGCCCCAGTGTGGTGGCCCCTGGGTGGTAATCGCCAACCCCGACCTGCTCACGGAGCCGCTGGAATCGGCCCAAGGGGTTCGTTGGAGTCAGGGGTACACATCCATCTCCGGTTCTTTCGACGGCGACCGTCTGATCGTTGGACCGGACCGCTCAGTGATCGAGCCGACCAGCGAAGAAGTGGCGTTGGTTGCAGCGTTCGTCGCGTTTGCGCAGGCGCCGAACCCGGACACGGCCTCGGGTGTGCCGTTCGCTCCGTCGGTGTCGATCGGTCTCGGACCCGATGTTCTGTCAACCGTGTCCGACGTCGACGCCGGTGATCCGAACAACTGGTGGCTCGATGTTGAGGAGTACGACGGGTACGCCGGACCATTTTCAGCTTTGGAACTGATCAAAACGCCGGTGAAGACCGGCGTCGGACAACACACCCGTTGTGCCGGGCCGCCGGTTCCCGCACCGGCGGGGTTCGAGGACGCCCGGCAGATCAGCATCCAACCTCAGGTCGCCACCAGTTGCCTGGAGTGGTGGACGATCGATCTGTTCCTGACCGACGACGGCGCGATCGAGGGGGTCACACTCGATCTGTACGGCCCGTGAACCCTGGGTCAGATCAGGCCTGAACGGATCGAAGAAGTCGTTATCGTTTCGGGCGATGAACACCGTTGAAGAAATTGCCGCCGCTCGAGACGAACTCGAGGCTTCGATTCCCGACTACCGATCGCCAGCTGCATTCGGAATCGGAATCTGCACGGTCGGGCCCAGTGGTGCCTTTCTCGATGTCTGGTATCCACATGTGAACGTCGGCGAACACAGCTATCCGGCGGCCGCCGCAGCCAAGGTCCTGGGTTATGCGAGCGGCACTCGAACATATGCGCTGTCGCCGGCTGACCTCGACGCCATGATCGCCGAGATCGTGGCCGCCGAAGCAGTGGAGATTCCACACCCCAACCTGTCGTCGTGGCGAGCCCTTCGAGAGATAGTTCTGGCACCAGCGCACGGCGGCACACGCCAACTGGTCGCAGCCTTCATCGGATCGCTCGATGATGCGCCTGTCGACCCAGTCGACGGCTATTTGCGGCTCCACATGTTGAGCACCCGCGCCGTTCCGCCCCACGGAGTGAACATGGACGGGATCTTCGGGGTTCTCACCAACTGCGTGTGGACAAACTTCGGCCCGTTCGAGGTGGACGATTTCCCGATCGCCAAGGCTCGTTTGACCGCTGAGGGGCACACCGTGCATGTTCGGCTGGTCGACAAGTTCCCCGCAATGCTCGACTACGTCGTTCCCGCCGGGGTCCGCATCGCTGACGGAAATCGTGTCCGCCTCGGGGCGCATCTCGCGTCCGGCACCACCGTGATGCACGAGGGATTCTGCAACTTCAATGCAGGAACGCTCGGTGCCTCGATGGTCGAGGGTCGAATCTCCGCCGGTGTGGTCGTCGACGACGGGTCCGACATCGGTGGTGGTGCGTCGATCATGGGAACACTTTCCGGGGGTGGCTCCGAGACGATCAGCATCGGCAAGAATTGTCTGCTCGGCGCAAACTCCGGCCTCGGAATCTCATTGGGAGATGACTGCATCGTAGAGGCAGGGCTCTACCTCACCGCCGGCACCCGAGTGACGATGCCCGACGACAGCGTGGTCAAGGCCCGCGACCTCTCGGGCGCCAACGGGTTGTTGTTCCGGCGGAACTCCAACACCGGCGCAGTCGAGGCCAAGGCCCGGACCAGCGGTGCCAGCTGGCAGGGTCTCAACGACGCCCTCCACGACAACTGATCCAGTCGTTGTGCGTTCACGCCAGCAGTGTGTCGCACAGCGATGACAGCACGCCCGGCCGGCTCATGATGGTGTCGGTCACAATGCAGCGGACGCCGAGTTCCTCGATTTGCGGAGCCAGGGCCGCGTCGACGTTGTCCACCACCAGAGTCCCGCAGATATCGGCGTAGTGACGCGCAACCCCAAGGGCTGAGCACTCCATACCGAGTTCGGTCATCAGGCGAGCGGCTGGACCCTTGAGCGCCTCACCGCCAATGATGGGGGAGACCCCGATCACCTCATTGCGTCGTGATTCCAATCGTGGTCGAAGCTCACCGATGGCCAGCACCGGATCGATGCTCACCAACGGATTCGAAGGGGCGATGATGATCCGATCTGCCCTCTCCAGCGCTGTGGCTGTGCTCGTGGTCTCGACCGCGTCGGCGATGCCGTCGAATCGAATGTCGGTCACCGGTACACCGTGCTGTCGGGCCACGAAGTAGTCCTGGAAACCGATTTCCAGATCCGAACCATCCTCGGAGATCGTTACGATCGTGCGCACCGGATCGTCGGTGACCGGCAACACGTCGAGTGAGAGATCCCATGCCCGGCACAGTTCCTCGGTGACCCGCGTCAGCGTCGCCCCCTCACTCAACCGCTGGGTCCGGTAGAGATGGGTGCCCAAATCCCGGTCGCCGAGGCTGAACCAGTCCTGGCCGCCGTAGCGACCGAGCATCTCCATCGCCTGCCATGTCTCGCCCTCGAGACCCCAGCCGCGCTCTGCGCTCACAGCCTCAGCAAGGGTGTAGACGATGGTGTCGATGTCGGGCGAGATGTGGAGGCCGTGCAGCACCATGTCGTCGCCGACGTTGACGATCGCAGTGAGGCCGCCCACCCTGCGGTGCAGGCCCCGCAGCAGTCGAGCGGCGCCAACCCCTCCGCTCAGGACTACGACGTTGGTATCAATCACCAAGGAAATCTAACCGGGGGAAGTGAATGTTGGGCTGGCCGGTTACCTGGACCATGGCATTCCCCCGATTCGCCGTCGGCGTCACGATCGTCGCGTTGGTGGGCACTGCCTGCTCGGCTGTTTCGTCGCCGAATGAAGCCGCATCGTCCAGGGAAACCGCGTCCGAGATTCCCACCAACCTCGAACGCAGTGAACCGGTCCGCCCCAACGACAGCGACGCACCATACGACCTGTCCGGTGGAGCCACGTCGGGTTCCGATGAGGCGTCGGTGCGGGTCGGATCGTTCGATGATCTGTCCGATCGCGTCGCTCAGTTGGTGAGGGTCTGGAAAACCGACTGGTCTCGCACAACGATCGACCTCGACGAGCTCATCGCCGGTATCCCTCGTCCCGATCCCCGCGATGCGATCCCACCGATCGACGAACCAGAGTTCGAATCGCCTGCCGCGGCGGCGGAATGGCTCGAGGCAGATGAACCAGGAGCACTGGTTCAGCTCGGTGGCGACGCTCGCTTCTATCCGTTGTCGATCATGACCCGACATGAGATCGTCAACGATCGGTTCGGAGATGTGCCGGTGGCCGTGACGTTCTGTCCGCTGTGTAATACCGCGCTGGCCTTCGATCGGAGAATAGACGGCGAAGTGATTCGGCTGGGTGTATCGGGATTGCTGCGCAACAGCGACATGGTGATGTGGGATGACATAAGCACGAGCTTGTGGCAACAGATCACTGGCGAAGGGATTGCAGGACAATTTGCTGGAAGCCAGCTCGACCTGATCAACACCCAGATCGTGAGCTTCTCCCAGTTTGCCGAGGCATTCCCCGATGGAATGAGCCTCTCCCGCAACACCGGCTTCCAGATCGGTTACGGGGCCAATCCCTATGCGGGATATTCCAGCTCAACCGATCCGTTCCTTTTCGACGGCGACCTTGATCCACGTTTCCCTGCGTTGGAACGGGTGGTTGGAGTCGTCACACCGGGCGGAAACAAGGCGTATCCGTTCTCGACGCTTGAAGCCGACGTCGTGATCAACGACGTGGTCGCCGACCAGTCGGTCGTGGTGTGGTGGGCGCCGGGAACTAGAGATGCACTCGATCAACGTTCGATCGCCGACAGCCGGGCGATCGGAAGTGCGGTCGCTCTTCGCCGGACGCTCGAAGACGGCACCGAACTCACGTTCACTCGGAGCGGCGAGGAAGCCACATTCGTCGACACACAAACCGGGTCCCAGTGGAACCTGTTCGGTCGGGCCATCGCGGGAGAACTCGAAGGGCAGCAGCTCCCAGCGATCAGCCACCGCAATGAATTCTGGTTTGCGTGGGCCGCCTTCTTCCCCGAGAGCCCTGTGTACGGGAAGTAGCCGCGAGTCAACGTTCGGACCGGGCTGCACCGATCGAAGCGAACGTTGTCAGTGCTCAGCGTCGAGGGGGATGTTTCATCTCCCATTCGACCAGCTCCATGTCGGAGTCGACCATCATCGTGACGAGTTCGGGGAATGAGGTCTTGCGTTCCCAACCGAGCACCTTCTCTGCCTTGGTGGGGTCCCCGATCAGCAGGTCGACTTCGGCCGGGCGCATGAACCGCTTGTCTTGGATCACATGGTCTTTCCAGTTCAGACCCACATGTCCGAAGGCCAACTCGCAAAACTCCTGAACGCTGTGCGTCTCGTTGGTGGCGATCACGTAGTCGTCGGGCTCGTCCTGCTGGAGCATGAGCCACATCGCTTCGACATAGTCACCGGCGTAGCCCCAATCTCGCTGTGGGTCGAGATCTCCCAACGCGAGGGTCTCGCGCAGGCCGTGCTTGATCTGGGCGACGTGATGAGTGATCTTTCGGGTGACGAATTCGAGGCCGCGACGGGGCGACTCGTGGTTGAACAAGATGCCGCTGCTGGTGTGCATGCCGTAGGATTCGCGGTAGTTGACGGTGATCCAATGTCCGTAGACCTTGGCGACGCCGTATGGGCTTCGGGGCCAGAACCGCGTGTCCTCGTTCTGGGGTACCGCCTGCACCTTGCCGAACATCTCCGATGAACTCGCCTGATAGAAGCGAATGTCGGGATTGATCGTGCGGATCGCATTGAGGAGGCGGGTCACACCGATGGCCGTGGTCTGGCCCGTCAGCTCGGGCTGCTGCCACGAGGTCTGAACGAACGACTGGGCGGCGAGGTTGTACAGCTCGTCCGGGTTGGATCGGCGCAACACGTCGTTCAGGCTGTTCTCGTCGGCGAGATCACCCTGCAGGATGTTGATGTCGTCCTGAATGTGTGCGATGCGCTCGAAGTTGAGCGTGCTCGACCGGCGGACCATTCCGGACACCTCGTAGCCCTTCTCGAGAAGCAATTCGGCGAGATAGGAGCCGTCCTGGCCCGTGATCCCGGTGATGAGTGCTCGGCGTGTCATTGCTTCTCCTGTTGGGTGTCAGCCGCCGATTCGGCAGCCACAGTCGATCGGGCGTGTGCCAGTACATCGGCAAGAGTTTCCCGAAGGTTGATTTCTGGTTTCCAACCGGTTGCCGCTGCCAGCCGGTCATAAGACCCTCTGTGCACCGCCAGCTCGATCGGCCGGATTAAATCCGGATCTGTCATTGTACGTATCGGCACGTTTGCCTCATCGATCAGCACTTGGAGAACATCGGTCACTTGAGTGTCTTTGCCCGAGCAGATGTTGTAGGTGGTGCCTGAGGTCCCGTGTTCGGCCAGCAACCGATACGCCCGAACGACGTCGCGAACATCCAGGAAGTCTCTGCGTGGGCTGAGGTCACCATGGGTGACCGTCCCTCCGCCCACCAGCTCACTTTCGGCGATCCTCATCGCAAAGGCTGCCGCGGCAAATTTCGGCGTCTGGCCGGGACCGATGTGATTGAAGGGGCGAGCGATCACAGTGTCGACCCCGAAGCCTCGATTGAACTGTCGAGCGATGGCCTCGGCGGCTTCTTTGGAGACTCCGTAGGGTGAACGTGGTTTCACAGGGGAGTCCTCGGTCAGGGGCAGTTCGTTTGGTGTGACGGTGCCGTAGATGTCTGCGCTCGAGACCAGGATCACCCGAACTCCCTGAATAGGCCGGGCGCCGAGCAGGACGTTCATTGTGCCCTCGGCGTTGACCCTGAATGCCTCGTGAGGACTTTGCCACGATCCCCCGACATCAGCCCATCCAGCCAAGTGGTAGACCACCTCTGGCCGGACCTCGGCAAACAGTGTCTCCCACCCGTCGGGGTCGAGCAGATCAGGACCGGTGGAGGAATTGACACCGACGACGTCATCGCCGTGTGAAGTGAGGTGTTCGACCAGATAGGGCCCGACAAACCCAGATGCGCCGGTGACAATTGCTCTCACGGGCTCTGACACTAACCGGAGGATCGTGGACTACCCTTGTGCTGTTGTGACCGAGGGTGATAACAGCGCGGATCTCACCGATCCCTTCACGCTCCCGTGGCCTCCCGACGAGGGAGGCTTTTTTCGGTCACACGAAGACGAGATCGATCTGAGGGAACCCGGTCACACCGGAACCGGAGAGTACCGGGACGGCACCTTTGAGGCCGGATTTCTCATCGATCCTCCGAAGGTTCACGCGATCGTCGTCGCCCAGCGGGCCGGTGTACACCTGGCGGATATTCTGCTCTCGCTTGCCGATCAGAGTTATGACCGGATGTGTGTCACGGTGCTCAATGCCACCGGGGACGAAACGCTCGAAGGAGAC
Source organism: Acidimicrobiales bacterium (assembly GCA_048550155.1). GTDB lineage: Bacteria > Actinomycetota > Acidimicrobiia > Acidimicrobiales > SZUA-35 > JABDIY01. The sequence continues at coordinate 11,173 of JBLYYW010000299.1, forward strand.
CTGGGTCGGCTCCTTCCTCTGGCTGACTGGATCGTCATGCCGCCCGAGCTCGGATTTGCGGCGCTCGCAAATTGGGCGATCGAGAACGTCGACGAGACAGAGAGTCCGTTCCTGTTGATCGTCAACGACGACACGGCGCTTGCGCCCGGAGCGGTGGCGCACCTCGTCGAGGAAATGTTGCGCTCGAACGCAGGCGTCGTAGGGCCCAAGCTGGTCGACTGGGACGACCCCAGCAAACTCCTCGCGGTTGGTTTCGGTGCGGACCGCCGGGGACGGAGGATCGACCTGATCGAAGAGGACGAGTTCGATCAAGATCAATACAGCGCCGTTTCCGATGTTTTCGTGATTCCGAGCGGCGCCCAACTGATCAGGACCGATCTGTTCAAGCATCTGGGTGGATTCGATCCGGTCATGAACGGAGAGAACGAGGACCTCGATTTCTGCTGGCGGGCTCACACCGTTGCGGCCCGAGTGATCGTGGTGCCGCAGGCAACCGCCCGCATCGCCACACCGGTTCGGTCAAAAGCCCTGACTCTTCAGCAGTATCGCGAGCGGTCCCGGCATCGCCTCCGCACGCTGGGTGTCACCACTTCCCGATGGGGATTTCCACTGGCAATGATCACGGCCGTGGCTGCGATCATTCTTGTTGCCATCGGAAACCTTGTTCGATTACGGCCCGGGTACGCACGTGCTGGGCTCGGGACGATTCCCTGGAACGTGCGTCGCGCGAAGGGAATGCGAGCTCGCCGCCGCGATCTACAAGCCATTCGACAAGTCGGAGACAGCGAGATCCATGCTCTGCAGACCCGGATCGGTCCGGGCGTCGGAAGTCTGGTGGAACAGTCGCTTCGTCCAACGGCACGCATTTCTCAGTGGGCGAGATCGTTCCGGCAGAGCTTGCTCGATGAACGTCAACGAGTTGGGTCGACCGTCGCAGCCTTCTTGGGTCTCGCCATTTTGACGATTGGTCTCGGAACGTGGGATCTGATCGGCGACGCTCCGGTTGTCGTGGGTTCGAACCCTATTCTGCCCGAAGGCCAGGATCTTCTGACCCAATGGGGCATCGGGTACCGTCAGACCGGCCTCGGGGATCAGGCTGCCAGTCCGATGTCTTTTGCGGTTCTGGGGCTTCTCGGGCTTGGGTTCGCTTGGTCTCCGTCCACGTTGCACCTCTTGCTGCTCGTCGGTCCGCTGGTTCTGGGGGCTGTCGGCATTTTCCGCCTGGTGCGACCTCTCGGAGGACCACGGGCCGCTGCAATCGCAACCGCAATCGGGGTTGCCAATCCTTTGACATCCGAAGCGTTCGCCGCCGCACGTTGGGAGACGTTGGTGCTGTGGGCCCTCGCTCCGTTTCTGCTGGTGTCCGCAGCTCGCCTCGGCGATCTCTCTGCCTGGAGCGGCACCGCTCGCCCTTTGCCGGCCCGCATCGTTCGTTTCGGGGCCCTCACTGCCGTCGGCGCCGCATTTGCACCAGCGGCTGTGTTCCTCGCCGTCGGAGCAGCACTCTCGATCGCAGTCCTCGGTCTTGTCGGCGGCCGCCTTTTTCGAGTGGGGTATGGAGCAGCGGGAGCCGTCGCAGCGGTCGTGTTGCCGGCCATTCTGGACCTGCGGTTCTCCCGTCAGATTCTCGTAGGCCAGGGGTGGAACTGGATCGCTGGCCATGCGTCTCCGGAGGAATCGATCTCGGGGTTTGCTGAGCTGGTGCAGTTCGCCCCCGGCCGAGGTGCGGGTTCGGTTCTGATGTGGGGCCTTGTGGCAGCGGCCAGCCTGGGTCTGCTCTTCGGACGGAAGGGCCGGTTCGAAGCGGCACTGCTGGGGTGGATTGCGGCGTGTAGCGGTTTTGTTGTTGCCTGGATCTCCACCAGCTCATACGACTCGGTTGTCCTTCCGGGTGCTGATGTGCTCCTGACCCTTTCTGCCGCTGGACTTGCCCTTGCGGTTGGGGCCTCGGTCCGATCCGTCCAGGTCGACCTGAAGCGCTACGGATATGGTTGGCGCCAGTTCGCCACGGTTGCCGCAGCGGTCGGAGGTGCGGCGGTACTGCTTCTCGGGTTCGGCAAGGCCCTCGACGGACGCCACGGCCATCCCGAGGTCGGTTACGCCGAGATCACCTCCTTGCTTGGTTCGGAGGCCTCCGAGAGTCGAGTTCTGTGGCTGGGAGACCCGCGCGTGATCGCAGCGTCTACCAGCACCACCGACCAGAGTGAGGTCACGTTCGCGATTACGAACAGCGGGACCACCACGATTCAGGATCGATTCCTTCCGGTAGAGCCCAAGGTCAACGCCGAGGTGGCGGCACTGATCGATGTCGCCGTCGCCGGCGACACCGTGCGATTGGGCAGGCTCCTCGCTCCTTTCGGTATCGACTACCTCATCTATCAGCCTCAGCTTGCACCGGCCCCGTACGAGGGACCGAGCTTCGAAATCGATCCGACGCTCGCTCGTGCACTGGATGATCAGCTCGACCTGCGGCGGCAGGCCGGCACGTTGAACCTCCTTGTCTTCAGAAACGAGGCCTCCAGTGGATCTGCGGTGGTCCTCGACGGGTCATTCGATCCGACGGCATCAGACGTGGTCGATCTTCTTGACCTTGATCTGAGCACCGCACGCTCCCTGACACCCTCATCCCAGACGGTCACGTCGCTCACCTTCGATCCAGACCCGACACTCGAACCCGGCGCCCGCCTCCTCATCGCACAACCGGCGGAGGGCTGGCGGCCGACAGGCGGCGCGGGGACTACCGTCGAGACGGTCGGCCAGATGACGCTGTTGACGGTGGAGGACCCGTCGGTCGCATTTGGTTTGGCGTATTCGCCACCACGGTCGTGGTGGGTTTGGACGGCGCTGCAAGCTCTCGTGATCCTGGGTGCGATCGTGGTCGCCGGTCAGTCCAAGGAACGATCAGCACCCGAGGAAAGCGACGGCCCCACACTGGATCTTCGCTCCGACCGTGAGATTGCCCGAGAGATCGAGCTTGATCTGATCGAGCGCGAGCCGGTAGGCGATGCCCTGTGAGGGCTCTGCAACGCTGGCCACTTGTGGGCGCGATCGGAGCTGTTCTGTTGGGTTCGATGCTTCTGGATCGCGTGCCAGACACACTGCCGCCGCAGCTGGAGAAGACAGAGTCGGTGGTGTTGCGCAGCGCGGTTGGGAATCCGGCTCCGCTGACCGCGTCGTGGTATTGCGCCATAGGATCCAGCGCGCCAGGGGGCTACGGGAATCACGTCATCAATGTGTCCAACATCTCCTCCGAAGACGCAACGGCAACGGTGTCAGTCATCACCGATATTGGGCCGGGACCCAAGATCAGGCTCGAACTTGATCCGTATCAGACGCAGTCGGTCGATTTGAGCTCGGTCGATTCTTCGCCCAACGCGGCTGCGGTGGTCGAGATCGTCGGGGGAAGCGGCGTCGTGGGGCACGATATCGAAACGACCTACGGTAGTTCGTCGGGTCCCTGCGCCACCACGGTGAATGGCGACTGGTACTTTGCCAGCGGCAGCACCCGACGAGATTCTGATCAGTTCGTGGCGCTGCTCAACCCCTTCGGGGAAGACGTTGTCCTCGATGTCACGTTCCGCACCGCAACCAGGGAGCGAAGGCCCGAAGACCTCTCTTCTCTCGTCGTACCGGGACGCACCGTCAAGGTCATCAACGTCTCGGACTTTGTTTCCATCGAGCCGGTCGTGGCGACCACGGTGAGAGCGATTCAAGGGCGTGTAGTAGCCGAGCAGCTGCAGGTCGCAAACGGAGAGCTCGGACCTGAGGGAGCAGCCCTGGTGCTCGGAACGCCGGCACCGGCTGTGGCATGGACCCTGCCCGCCGGCAGGGTCAGCGCCGAGGGGGATCACCAGTTGGTCATCTACAACCCTGGCGCGCAGCAGGCCGAGCTGGAGCTCATTTTCGACTTGTCCACCAACGACCGGCGCGCATCGTACGGACTGAATTCGATCGACCTGACCGTTCAACCGGGCCGTTTCGAATCTCTCGACGTTGCCGATCTCATCGGAGCGTTGGAGATCCCGTTGCCGCTGGAGATCGGTCTCCGGGTTGTCAGCGCCAATGAGGTCCCCATCGTCGTCTCCCGGTCCCAACTGCACCCACTCGTCGATAGCTCCTTGGTGGGTGCCGAAGACAGCGGGGCCACGGTCGAGGTCGCCGGTGGCGACGAAACCGCTGCCGAAGACAACGGCGAGCAGGATGTGGTCACCATCGATCCATCCACCATCGAACGTCGGGATCCGCTCGGCGGCAACCTGGTCCTACAGGAAACCGACGACGAGGAAGACGTGTCGATCGACGACCTTGTGCCCGATCCGGCAAACGCAGTGCTCGATGATCTCGCCCAGCCAACCGCAACGATCGGGTTGGGGGTGAGCAATGGCAGCTCGTCTGCTGCGACTGACTGGCTTGTTCCCTACACCCGGTTCGAGCCCGACGGCGCCACCGTCGTGTTGATCACGGCCACCGAAGCTGATGCCCTCGTCGAAATCCGCGGGATGGTTGATGGACGGCTGCTCGAACCAGAACGCGTTGCGGTGGCTGGACGAACTCGAAGAGTGGTACCGGTTGTGCTGCCAGTCCTGCGTACCGTGCTCTCGATTTCCAGTGATGCTCCGGTATCGGTCGAGGTTCAAACTGTGCACGATGGAGTCATCACGGTTTCCGGGGCGGTTCCGGTCGTCGATCGCTGATGCTGCTCCGACTCCTCATCGTGCTGGGGTTGACGATTGCGGCAGTCATCGTTGCGCTGATCCTGCAGCGTCGGCGCACCGAACCTCCTTCATCGCCCAGCTATCGCTCCATCGCAGAGATTGATCGGGGGGAGTTCTCTCACCCCGAAGCACCGACCCTGGTGGTCATGTTCGGCTCCACAACGTGCCACACCTGCCCGATCGTGTGGGAGACCATCGAATCGATCGGTGTGGCGTCCGAACGGGTCGATGTTCAGAGCGATCCGGCCAGGCACAGGCGGTACCGAATTGATGGGGTTCCCACCACGGTGGTTGCCGACGCCTCAGGTGTGGTCGGCAAAACCTTCTTCGGTCCGGTGAGCAAAGACCAACTCGAAGAAGCGGTCGATTCGGTCAGCTGACACCTTTGCCAAGAGAGATGGTCAGAACATCCGGAGCGAGACTTCAGCTGTTGTCGTTGGAGTCTTGCACCATCGAGCCAGTCAGTTCTTCGCCACCGCCCGGGAGTGACGCACCAACGCCATCGACCGTTTTGGGTTCGATCGAAGCTGCAGCCGGGTTGTTCTCGGCCAACGCAATGAGGCGGTCCACTTCGGCTCCGCTGACGGTCTCATGTTCCAGCAGGCTGCGAGCGATGAGGTTCAAGGCGCCGCGTTTGCTGTTGAGGAGCTCCGCACACCGTGTTTCCATCCCCATGAGGATCTTGCGGGTTTCGGTGTCGATGAGTTCGGCCGTTCGCTCCGAGTACTCCTTGCCCGTGATTCCTCCATCGCCCAGGAAGACCGGGCCGTTCTCGTTGAGGCTCATCGGGCCGATCGCCTCGCTCATGCCCCATTCGGCAACCATGCGGCGAGCCATCTGGGTTGCCTGGCGAAGATCGTCAGAGGCACCGCTGGACACCTCGCCGAAGACGATCTTCTCGGCATTCCGTCCTCCCAGCGCCATCACGATCCGATCTTCAGCTTCTTGCTGTTCGAGCTTGTGCCGGTCGCCTTCGGGCAGCGTCATCGTGACACCAAGCGCCATTCCCGTGGGAATGATGGTGACCTTGTGCACCGGATCATGGGTTGGGAGTGCGGCCGCGCAGAGGGCGTGACCAGCCTCGTGGTACGCGGTACGTTCGAGTTCTTCAGGTGAGCGAACCATCGAGTCACGCTCGATACCTATGAGCACGCGATCGCGAGCTTGGTCGAAGTTGATCGAGTGGATTTTGGCTTCACCGTGACGAACTGCAAACAGCGCAGCTTCGTTTACCAGGTTGGCCAGGTCTGCTCCGGACATGCCGGGAGTACCGCGGGCGATGACATCGAGATCGACGTCGTCGGCCATCTTCTTGTGCTTGGTGTGCACGGCGAGGATTTCTTTGCGGTCCTCGAGCTCGGGCAATGGCACCACGACCTGGCGGTCGAACCGTCCGGGGCGTAACAATGCGGGATCGAGGATGTCAGGACGGTTGGTGGCCGCCATCATCACGATGCCCTCGGTCGCTTCGAACCCATCCATCTCGGCCAGCATCTGGTTGAGGGTCTGCTCGCGTTCGTCGTGGCCGCCTCCAAGACCGGCACCTCGCTTGCGACCGATCGAGTCGATCTCGTCGACGAAGATGATGGCCCGACCCATCTTGCGGGCTTCGGCAAACAGGTCACGAACCCTGCTTGCGCCGACTCCGACGAACATCTCCATGAAGTCCGAGCCGGTCACGCTCATGAACGGGACGCCGGCCTCACCGGCGACCGCCCGGGCGATCAAGGTCTTGCCGGTACCGGGAGGGCCGACCAGAAGCACGCCCTTTGGAATTCGAGCCCCGATCTCGCCGAACTTGGCAGGGTGTTTGAGGAAGTCGACCACTTCGGTGATCTCTCGCTTGACGCCGGCGTACCCGGCTACGTCAGCGAATGTGGTGCCGGGCCGTTCGGTGCTGTACGTCTTGGCCTTTGACCGACCGACCGACATGATGCCGCCCATTTGACTCTGTTGGCGGCGGCTGATCCACCAGAAGAAAAGGATGATCAAGCCAAGGGGGAGGAAGAGAGGCAGGATCGTGTTGGTGAAAACATTGCCGGTGTTCGTGTTGGGGCTGATTTTGATGCCGCTCTCCACGAGTTTGTTCTGGGTACCTTCGGGGATTTCGCGAAGACTGAAGGTGCGGAACGTCTCGGGCGGCTCGCTGTTTGTGATGACCTCGATCTCGAAGGTGGCGTTGTTGTACTTGATTTCAGCAACTTCGCCTGCGTCGACTTTGGCCAAGAACTCGTCGTAGGAGATCTCCGAACTCGGGGTGGAGGTGCCACCGCTGATTGCAACGACCAGGAGGGTTATCACCACGGCGCTGACCAACAGGATCGCCCAGCGGGGCATGCTTCCCTCGCCTTTGGCGCCGGGAAGGCGTGGGTTGCGGCCGTTTTGAGGGGGAGGCAGGTTATGGCCTTGCTCT
>JBLYYW010000300.1:0-12613 GCA_048550155.1 Acidimicrobiales bacterium
ACCGCTGCCGCCGCGTTCCGGGTGGCTCAGGAGTCGGTGACGAACGCTCGCAAGCACGCCAGAGGCGCCTCCTACATCAACGTCAATTGCTCCATCGATGAAGATGAGGTTGTCCTCCAGATCGTGAACAACGGTGTCACCGGTCAAAGGGGTGGCGATGGCTACGGTTTGGTGGGTATGGAAGAACGGGTCCTCGCAGTCGGGGGTCAACTCGCAGCCCGAGCCACGCCTGACCGGGGTTGGAGTGTCGTCGCCAGAATTCCTCGTGATCGGTCCGACCAGCAATGACTCGAGTACTGATTGCCGACGATCAGGAGCTCGTTCGTACGGGCTTCAAAATGATCCTCGATGCGACCGACGGCATCGACGTGATCGGAGAAGCCGCTGACGGGCGCGAAGCGGTAACCAAGGCGCTCCACCTGCGACCGGACGTGTGTTTGTTCGATGTACGTATGCCTGAAATGGACGGCATAGAGGCCACCCGTCAGCTCGCAGGCCCTGACGTGTCCGACCCGCTGAAGGTGGTGATCGTGACCACCTTCGATACCGACGAGAACATCTACGGTGCACTCGAGGCTGGGGCAACGGGTTTCCTACTGAAGAATGCCGGACCCGAGCTGTTGATCGAGGCGGTCCGGGCGGCAGCCGAAGGTGATGCGTTGATTTCGCCCAGCATCACCCGCCGTCTCTTGGAACACGTCGACGCCCAGGCGGGGCTCCTCACGCGACCTCAGCCGGTGGATCCGATCACCCAGCGAGAAGAAGAGGTTCTCGCTGCGATCGCTCGCGGTTTGACCAATGGCGAAATCGCCGAAGAACTCTTTGTATCCCTGGGGACGGTGAAGGCGCACATCGCTCACCTGATGGAGAAGATCCACGCCCGCAATCGGGTGGAACTGGTCATTTGGGCCTACGAAACGAAGCGGGTTCGCTGATCACTCAGGTTGCCGAAGCGAGATCCGGGATCGGATGGTCCCCCAATGCCACGCTGACGTTCTTTGTCTCGGTGTAGAAGTCGAAGCTCCAGTCGCCCCCGTCCCGGCCGATGCCGCTCGCCTTGGTGCCACCGAACGGCGTCGGTAGATGGCGCACGTTCTGGCTGTTGACCCACACCATCCCGGCGTCGAGGGCGTCTGCAACCCGGTGGGCCCGTCCGACGTCGCTGGTCCAGAGATAGCCGGCCAGCCCGTAGTCGATATCGTTGGCGATCTTCACTGCGTCGGTCTCGTCGCTGAACGGGATGGCCGTCAGCGCCGGCCCGAAGATCTCCTCCTGAGCTATCCGCATCGAGTTGGTGGCATTCGCAAACAACATCGGTGCAACAAAGTTGTCCGAGGGAGCGTCGCTCATCGGCGTGCCGACATGCACCGTCGCACCCTGCTCGGATGCGGCATCGATGTACGACCGCACCTTCTGTGTATGTCGGGGATGTACCAATGGGCCGATCACCGACGTGGGGTCGAGCGGGTGCCCCACCGGGATGCCTTTGATACGTTCGGCGAGTTGTCCCACGAACGTCTCATAGATCGATTCCTGAACCAGGACCCTGCTGGAGGAGGTGCAGCGCTCGCCGTTGAGGCTGTAGATCATGAAGGTCACCGCTCGAAGGGCCCGTTCGATGTCGGCGTCGTCGAACACGATCACCGGGTTCTTTCCGCCCAGCTCGAAGTGGACTCGCTTGAGACTGGGAGCACCTTGAGCTTGGATGGCTGACCCGGTGCTCGACTCGCCGACGAACGCGATCGCTTTGATCGAGGGGTGTTCGGTCAGGGACTTGCCGGCCGTGTGGCCCAGGCCGTGGACGACGTTGAGGACTCCGGGCGGCAGTCCCGCCTCCAGAGCGATTTCGGCCAGAAGGTGGGCGGTAAGCGGGCTCCACTCGGCCGGCTTGTGAACCACGGTGCATCCTGCTGCGAGGGCAGGAGCGATCTTCCATGTGCTCAGCATGAAGGGTGTGTTCCACGGTGTGATTACGCCCACGGGCCCGATGGCGCGGCGTGTCGTGTAGTTCACGTGGGTGTCGGTTGGCAGGCTGTGACCGTCGGCTACTGACGTTGCGTGGTCGGCGAAGTAGGTGAAGTTGGCCGCCCCTCGAACGGCCGCAGCCGACATGAACCGCATGGTCTGCCCGGTGTCGACGCATTCGACCAGTGCGATCTGCCGCGCTCGTTCGGTGATCAGTCGGGCGACGTCTCGAAGGGTCTTCTGCCGTGCGACGGCCCCCATTCGCTGCCACACCTCGAACGCCCCTTCGGCCGCCCTGGCTGCGGCGTCGATGTCTGCGCTTTCGCCCGATGCCACCTCACCGAGGACCGCCTGATCGATGGGGGAGTGATTGACGAAGGTCTCACCCGAGATGCTCGGGGCGGGCACCCCGTCGATCAGATGGAGGAGTGGGCTCTCGGCGAACCGAGCGAGATGACGCTGAGCCTCTTCGAGGTTCTGTTCAAAGGTATGGGTCTGGGCAGCCATTACTCATGGCCCTTTCGGTAGGTGCGAATCTGGTTTCGGTTCATGCGGGCCTCGGGATCGATCTCCTGCACCTCGCCGCTCAGTGCGACGATCAGCTCGGGTGCTCTGAACGCAACAAATGCTTCGATCGTGTCCAGCATGAGGTGTAGGAACTCGTTCTTGAGCTCAGCGCTTCTTCCCGGCCCGATCCGGGCGACGAACGCAATGAATGCGTATCGCTCGTCTCCGTCGGCAATCCGGTAGTGCTCACGGCCCACCGCTCTCGTGCGAAGGCCGACCTCCGGAGGCAACTCGTGGTTGGAGGCAACCGCGTGGACATGATCCACCAGTGCCTGAATGTCGCAAGCCGACGCAATGTTGTTCGAGTACTCGATGGTGAGGTGAGGCATTATTTCACATGTTAGACAGTTTTTGGCTACCATGTGAAATGATGACGACTACCCGCCTGCTTTCGTTCCATACCTCCGGCTCCGATCAGACCCGATTCGGCATGGCCGACGCCGCAGGACACGGAGTGATCGAGTTGGGCCCTCGCACCGGAATTCGATCGCTCGGCCACATGATCACGGCTGGTCGGTTGGATGAGGCGGCAACGTATGCCGACAACGAGGCTGATTTTTCATTCGAGGAGATCGTCTTCGATCCACCGATTGTCAAGCCGGGCAAGATTTTTTGTATCGGGGTCAACTACGGCGGTCGGAACGCGGAGTACGCAGACACGTCGGACAAGAGCTTTCCCAGCGTGTTCGTACGATTCCCCGAATCGTTCACGGGCCATGGTCAGCCTCTGATTCGCCCACCTGAGAGCGACCAGCTCGACTACGAGGGTGAGATCGTCGTCGTCATTGGAAAGGCGGGCAGGCGGATACCGGTCGAAGATGCGCGCGACCACATCGCGGCCGTGTCGCTCGGGAACGAGGGGACCATTCGGGATTGGGTGCGTCACGCCAAGTTCAACGTGACCCAGGGCAAGAACTGGCGTCATTCCGGATCGATCGGGCCGTGGTTGGTGCCGATCGAGGAGATTCCTGCATTCGAGGATCTCACCATAGAAACCCGAGTCAATGACGAGCGACGTCAGTACGACTCACCCCGAACGATGAAGTACCCGGTCGAATATCAGATTCACTACCTGTCGACCTTTTGCACGTTGGAGCCGGGTGATGTGATCTTCACCGGCACTCCAACCGGTGCGGGGGCTCGGCACGATCCTCCGACTTGGCTTGTTCCGGGGGATATCGTCGAGGTCGAGGTCGCAGAGATCGGGGTGCTCCGAAACGGCATCGCCGATGAGGTCCTCCCCGATCAGTCGTCATGACCGAATCACCACTTCGAGGCTTCGATCGATCCCTGCCGATGGCACTGCTCAGATCTCGCGAGTCTCTCATGCGGCAATTTCGGCCGATGCTGGCAGATCACGGACTCACCGAACAGCAGTGGCGGGTCATCCGTGCCCTCGCTGGTTCCGAGCTGCCGATGGACGTTGGCGAGATCGCAGATGCAACCTTTCTTCTTGGGCCGAGTCTCTCGCGGATCCTTTCGAACTTGAATGAACGGTCACTCATCATTCGGCAGGTCGACAAAGATGACCAGCGGCGCTTCTCGGTGACACTCAGCCGCTCGGGCCACAGACTGTTCGAACGAATCGCCCCGATGTCGGAACAGATCTACGGTGAGATCGAAGAGCGATTCGGCGTCGGACGCCTCGACGAGTTGTTGACCCTGCTCAACGAATTGGAGAAGTCATGAGTCTCACCGATGACCAAGTACTGCGTGAAGCAACGCTGCTGGACCGTTCCGAATCGACCCGAACACAGATCCGACAAACAACCTCGGAGTTCCCGCACGCCACCATTGAGGATGCGTACCGGATCCAGGCGGCATGGAAGGGAATTCGACTGGAGCGAGGCGAGCGGCTCGTCGGCCACAAAATCGGTCTCACCTCGAAAGCGATGCAGGCCAGCATGCAGATAACGACGCCGGACTCGGGATTCCTCACCGATGCGATGGTTTTCGACGCCTCCGACGGTGCGGTTGTCATCCCCGCCGGAGACCACCTGGACCCCAAGATCGAAGTCGAGTTGGCGTTCGTTCTGTCCTCCGATCTCGACTCGCCCGTCGTGGAACTTGCCGATGTGATCGCCGCCACCGACCACGTTGTGCCCGCGCTGGAGCTCATCGCCGCCCGCTCGTACAGAACCGATCCCGACACCGGTCGTCGTCGAACCGTCGTCGACACCATCGCCGATAACGCCGCCAACGCCGCGATCATCACCGGCGGTCGGCGAGTCGGAGTCGATGAGATTGATCTCCGCTGGGTCGGTGCGCTGCTCGAACGAAATGGTGAGATCGAGGAGTCCGGTCTTGCGGCTGCAGTTCTCAATCACCCGGCCAACGGCATCGTCTGGCTGGCGCGGCGGTACGCCGAACACGGCATGGCGCTTCGCTCGGGCGACATCGTCTTGGCCGGATCGTTCACCCGTCCAGTGGATGTGCGCCCCAACGACCACTTCCGTGTCGATTACGGTTCGCTGGGAATCATCGAGGTTTCCTTCAGATGAGTCTCTACTACGTACAGAAGTATCTCTATGAGCTCAATCGCGATCCGTCGTTTCAGGATCGTCATCGCAAGGACCCCGAGCTCGCAGTCCGCTCCTTCGGCGATGGTGGGCGCCTGACCGACGAAGAGTCTGAGGCCCTCGTGGGTCCCGATATCGGCAAGCTCTACCACCTGGGTGTCAACGGACAGATTCTCATGCACTTCGCAGCGTTTCACCAGATCGAGTGGGCGGACTATCTGGCGCAGATGAGAGATGGAATTCGTGACTACGGCCCGGTTCGAGAAGGTGTGTATGCACTCACCACCGAACTCTCCGCCGACAACGCGCCGGTCTACGGCAACCACGACTGAGACGAAAGGACTCGAACAATGCCATTGGTCTTTGCTGGAGTGTGTAGCCACGCTCCCGGAATCACCGGGCGGGCCGAGCTGGCCGACCCCGAGCTCAAGGACGGTCTGTACCGTGCCTTCGATGACCTGCGAGAGCGCCTCGACGCCAGTCGCCCGGATGCCCTGATGGTCATCGCTGCTGAGCACTTCGCGAACTTCTTCATGAACAACATGCCAAGTTTTGCGGTCGGCATGGCCGATCGATACGACGGACCCATCGAGGACCCCGAGTGGCTGAACATTCCCAAGTTCACTTCTCCCGGCAATCCGGATCTGTCCGAACGACTGATCGCCGAGATCATGCAAACCGTCGATGTGGCCTATGCGCAGGAATGGTTGTTCGACCACGGCATCGCCGTCCCGCTGCATTTCCTGACTCCCCGACACGATCTCCCGATCATTCCGGTGAACATCAACTGTCAAGGGCCGCCGCTGTCGCCACTTCACCGGTCATGGGCGTTTGGTGAAGCGATCCGTCGAGCTGCCGATTCGGTCCCGGAGCGAATCGCCGTGGTCGGAACCGGAGGGATCTCTCACTGGCCCGCGACCCCCGACAGCGGCCGCATCAACGAAGCGTGGGATCGAGACTTCATGGATCGGTGGTGCCGCAACGACCGGGACGCACTTCTGGACTACGACGATCTCTCGGTCTACGCCGATGCTGGCCAGGGAGGCTTCGAGATCCGCACCTTCGTATCGGTAGCCGCAGCTGCCAATGGTGCCCAGGGCACCGTACATTTCTGTGAGCCGATACCGATCTTCGCAGTCAGTTGCACAACCGCCACCTACGATCTGTAGCTGGGCGGAGCCCCGAGCGGGACAGCTAGACCACTAGCCCCAGCAGTGGCGGCTGGCGTTCCACGGCCGTGTGCCGTCGGCTTGCCAGGTGAGTAGCGCGGCCTGGTCCTGCTGGGCCGGGGTGGCTCGGTCAGCAGATGGCACGCCGTAGCGTTCGGCATGACCGTAGGCAGCCCAGGACCCGCTCAAGAACTGATACGCACCTCGTGCCGATGAGCGCCGATTCGCCGCGGTGTAGTCGCCCCGCGATTCACAGAAACGGATCTCCAGCAGAATCGGAGGGACGAACACGCCATGTCCGGCATCGACCCAACCACTGGGAGCCCGCTGCACCCGGGCGGGAGGTGGGAGAGTGTTGGTGAGCAGCTGGTGCTCGAGGGAGTCGCTGATGGCGACCACCACGAGTGCCCTGTCGTCGAACTGTGACCAGTACGTGTGCCCTTCCGGTTCGGGCATCCTTCCGAGAGCCCCGACGTAGGTGTCGACAACATGATCACCGACCGACCGATTCCGGTATTCCTCGCTGGCCAACAGGTGCGTCGCAATCGCCTCGACCGCATACCCGTCGGCAAGCAAACCGCCCCAGTAGGTCGCTCCGGCCTGATCGGCGTCGCGGCCGAGAACGGCTCGGTACAGGCGGGCGGCTTGATGGATGTGCGCGTCGCCCAGGACCTGCGCTTCGTACTTGGCCGCTGCCGATGCTGCCGAGGCCGGTGTGGCGGGGAGTGCGATGAGTGAGGTCACCACGAGGAGTGATGCAAGCGCTGCGCAACGTATCGACTGCCTTGAGGTCATGGCGGACGAGTATGAAAGGATCTCGGCGCCGATCCTCGGGTAAATCGACTCATTCGGGTATGAAACGGAACACATCCCCGAACGAACACCGCACATCGCCATCCAGAGCGGGCGACGCGCTACGGGCAGTGAACCCTACCTGGCCTCCTGCGGGTACAACGACCTCGGCAAAACCGTCCCGGAGCCGTTCGCCGTTCACGAAGAACTGGACCGCGATCAAATAGGCCCGTTCGCCCGGGACCGGATTGGCCACGGTTCCCTCCATGGCAGCGCCGCCGTCGTTCGTGCAATCGATGACGTCGAGCAGGGCTCGTTTGCTCTGCTCGGTGAGCTCGCGTTCTTCATCCAGTGGTACAATTTCCTCCCCAACTTCGTCGTCGAATCCTACGAAGTCGGCCTGGCTGACGGTGAAACCGAGCACGTCGAGCCGCACGAACTGCACCAAGAGCAGGGCCACCACCACACCGACCGACAAGCTCACCCACGAGCGGCGCCGCAACGGTCGCGGTCCCACCCGGTCCTGTGCGAGGGGAGGTGGCAGTGTTTCGGCGTGCGCAAAGACTGCAGCTGAGGCGGGACCGTACTGCGGGCTGAAACCGCCCGAGGGCGCCATCGTCGTGCTGCTTTCGACGGGCCAGTACCTGCCATCGGACCGCTGCTCCCAGCCCCTCGGTGGCGGCCAGGGGTACTCTCGCCCGTTCCAGGCCAGGTAGGTGTCGCTCACTGACCCATGGTGTCACACGTGAGGTTCGGCGTGAGGCTGGTCGCCGGTGACCTCCACATGGTCCGGTTCGGTTATGCCCAGCTCGGTCTCCAAACGGGTGATTCGAAGATCGAGTTGCTGCACCAGGGTTTCGAGTTCGGCCACACGGTCGTTTCGCGATGAGCGGGCGGGCGCGGGGTCGGCTGAAGTGAGGAGAACGGCCTCGGCATCGATGGGCCCTCCGAGCAGGTGCATGAATCGATTCTGACTCTGACCCGGACCACGTCCGAGGTCGATTGCCAGAGGACGTTCTGCGCCCGCCATCTCGCTCAACACCTCCTCGACCTCCTCCACCGAATCGAAGTCCACGTATCGTTCGGTTCGGGTCCTGAGTTCACCCGGGGTCTGGGGGCCCCGTAGCAGCATGATGGCGAGCACCGCGAGTTGACGCTCGCCCAGACCGAGAGCTTCATCGAGCACGTGTTTGTGTTTGTCTGTTCGCCCCGAAGAAATGCTTCGGCAGAGTTTGTTGGCCCGCAGTTCCATCATGGCGCCGATCACATCTCGTTCAGTCAGCTGAGTTACCGGCTCACGATTTGTCTTCTGGTTGCATGCGTTGACGAGCGAATTGGTGGAGAGCGGGTACTGCTCGGGGGTGGTTGCCCTTTTCTCGATAAGACATCCGAGCACACGGATTTCATCGTCGGTGAGTTCCATCGTTCCGAGACTAACTCCGACGGTGCGGTGACGTGGCCAACTTCACCTGCCAGCGACGGGAACCGGTCGACCGCCTCGCACGACCACTACAGGGTGATGTCCTTGCGCGCCGTACGACGTGTTGTCATTGGATCGGTGCTCGCTGCGGCGGTTGTGTTGTCCGGTTGCGGTGGCGGCGATCCGCCCCCCGACTTGAGCGCGAGGGCGCTCGAGGGGCGTTCCCTGGCGCTGTCGTCAGGCTGCTCGGCGTGCCACGGCAAGAACGGTGAAGGCGGGGTTGGACCGCCGTGGCGTGGTCTGGCCGGCTCCGAGGTCAGGTTCACGGACTCCACGACCGCTGTCGCCGATTCCACCTACCTCATCGAGTCGATCCAGGATCCGTCGGCCCGCCTCCGCGAGGGGTACACAGTGATGATGCCTCGGAATGGTCTGACTGTGGAAGAAATCAAGAAGGTCGTCGCCTACATACAGGAGCTGGAATGAGGTCCTCTCTCGGAGCTGTCGGCTTCGCGCTCTCCCTCTTGACACTGTCTCTCCTGGCCGCTGCCTGCGGTGGGTCCAGCGAACAGCAGACCCTCAGCGGGTTCGAACGAACGCCGACCCCGGTCGTCAACGAGGCGCGCCTGCCCGAAGCAACCAACGATGGTGAACCGTTCGCCTTCGAGGCCGAAGGTGATGATGAGTTGCTGCTGGTCTACTTCGGTTTCACGAACTGTCCCGATGTATGCCCGACCACGTTGGCCGACCTGCGGCTGGCGCTCGATGCAATGCAACAAGACGAACGTGGGATGATCGACGTGGCCATGATCACCGTCGACCCCAATCGAGACACCGACGAGGTGTTGACCGGCTATGTGCGTTCGTTCGTGCCCGACGCTGCGGCGGTTCGAACCGCGGTCGACAGCGACCTTCGGGTTGTGGCTGAGGCGTTCGGGGCCGACTACGAGGTGACCACCGACGATGAAGGCCGGTTCGAGGTCATCCACACAGGATCGCTGTATGCGGTGAACAGCGCCGGCGAGTTGTTGGTCAGTTGGCCTTTCGGCGTGCCTCCCGAAGACATCACAAAAGATCTCAGGATTCTCCTGGAGCGGCAGGCGGCATGACTCGGGTAGGGGTGTTCGCGGTAGCGGTCGTGTTTGCACTTTCAGCGTGCGGCGGTTCCGATGATGCGTTCGGTGTCGCCGATGCTCCTGGCACCGGGGCCGCCGAGTTCAGCTACGAGATTCCCGTCGGCGCCGGAGAGCAATTGGATGCCGGCACCCCGTTGGAGATTCTGCCCGCAGAGCTGCTGGCCACGGTCGGTCAGTCGATCGAGATCGTGAATCTCGATGATCGCGGTCATCTGGTGGGGCCGTGGTACGTGGGCGCTGGTGAAACCCTGCGGCAAGAATTCACCTCGCCGGGTGAATTCATCGGCATCTGCACCGTCCACCCCAGCGGGGAGATCAAGGTCATCGTGGAGGAGGCGTGAACCGGTTGGTTCGGGTGTGGCTCGTCGCCGCGCTGCTCCTGGTCGGAACGGCTGCCCCGGCAGCCGCAGATCCGGCCGGACCGACCAACTATCTCAGCACGATCGACAGCGTCGAACCGCCGACCCCAAGCATCGAAGTTCAGATGATCGGGGGAGACAGTTTTTTCGAGATCACTCAGTTGGAACCGGTGTTGATCGAGGTGACTGGTTATGAGGGCGAGCCCTACCTGCGCTTCAGGTCCGATGGGGTGGTCGAAGAGAACCGACTGTCGGCAACGACGTACCTCAACGAGGAGCGTTATGGGGCGGGCGACATCGTTCCCGACTTCGTCGACAACAGCGCCGATCCTCAGTGGGAACACGTTGCCTCCGAGGGTCGGTATGCGTGGCACGACCATCGCTCTCACTGGATGAACCCGCAACGCCCGCCGGGGGCCGAACCGGGGGACACGATCCTGGAAGCGGTCATCCCGCTCGTTGTTGACGGGACCGACGTGCGGATCACTGTCTCGTCCACGTTGCAGCAACCGTCGTCGCCGATCCCGTGGATCGCCGGCACCATCCTCGGGTTGCTCGGTGTCGTCGTAGCTGGGCGCACCGCGATCTTTGGTGCAGTGACTGCCGTCGCGGCGCTGGTGGTCGGTGCAATCGAGTTCCTTTCCGTTCCGCCCGAAACGGGACCTCCGATCACGCTGTGGGTTCCTCCGGCCCTTGCCCTTGTGGCCCTCGCCCTCGCAGCGGTGGCCGACCGGCGCGCTCTGAATCCTCTCATCGAGCTCGGATTGCGTCTCGTCGCCGGTGTGCAGTTGGCGGTGTGGGCACTTCTGGGCAGCTCGGCCCTGTGGAATTCGATCCTTCCAACCCGACTCGCGTGGCCGCTTCACCGTTTCACCGTGGCCCTGGCGTTCGTCGTCGGGGTCGGCATCCTGGCGGTTGCGGCCCGCAGGCTGTGGATTCTGCTCAGCGCCGAACCCCCTCCCACGGTTGCCCTCAGCTGAGAACCCGGTTGAGCCTTTCCCCGACTCCGCCCTGGTTCTGATCTAGGGTGTCAGAGAATCGCCCCAGAGGAGGAGCCTTCGAATGTCAGACGCAAACGCTCAGACCCCGCCGGGTTGGTATTACGCCGCCGGCGACCCGCCCGGCACACAGCGCTATTGGGATGGGTCTCAGTGGCAGGGCGGTCCACAACCCGTCGCAGCCGGAGCCCCCGGTGCCATGGCGGTGGGCGGAGCCGAGTTGGCTGGCCCCGGAAGCCGTCTGTTGGCTCGGATCATCGACGGATTCGTACTGATCATCCCCGTCGTCATTGTTGCCGGAGTTTTTGGCCAGGACTTCCTTGGAGGGCTGCTCACCTTCCTCGTGTCAGCCGCCTACGAGGTCTACCTGCTCGGCACCCGCGGTGCCACCGTCGGCAAGTCGGTGATGTCGGTAAAGGTCGTCAACGAGGACTACAGCGACATCAACATGGAGACAGCCGTCAGGCGGTTCGCCATCAACGTAGTCAGCGTGATCCCCGGGATCGGTCAGCTGATCAACCTGCTGGTCTTCCTCGCCTCGATTGTCATGATCTTCACCGACAGCCAACGCCAGGTCGTGTGGGACAAGATCGCCAAGACGCTCGTCATCAGCACCAAGTAGTGGCTCAGGATGACTGATGCAAGCGGGCAGACCCCGCCGGGTTGGTACTACGCCGCCGGTGACCCGCCGGGAACCCATCGGTATTGGGACGGCGCTCAATGGCAGGGGGGACCTCAGCCGGTGGCTGGCGCCCCTGGTACTCCTGGTGCAGTGATGGGTGGGCGCCCGGTGGCGAGTCTTGGACCCCGTTTCGTGGCGTTCCTGATCGATGCCGGGATCGGGGTCGGTCTGTTCATCGTGGTCGCAGTCTTGACTGCGATCTTCGCTCAGCTGTCCGACACGCTCGGCGGCATCGTGGCCGTCATCGGCTACCTCGGGATCCTCGGGTTCTACATATGGAACTACTTGGTCCGTCAGGGAAGCACCGGACAAACACTCGGCAAGGAACAACAGGGCATCGCCCTGCTCGACCTCAACAGCCAGCCGATCGGGGGCTGGAAGGCCCTTGCGAGGTACCTCCTGGGCGGCATCATCGACAACGTCTGTCTCATCAACACGTTGTGGATCTTCTTTGATGCCAACAACCAACGGCTGGCCGACAAGGTCATCGACGCCAACGTCTACAACGCGTAGCGGTCTTCAAAACAGATAGCGCTCGTCAAAACGGCAACTGAAGTGCGACCGGTGCGGGGATGTGCCCCGCCCAAAGACGGAGTGCCCACACAACCAACGCAAGCCCGGCTTTCATCGCGAGAAGACGATTCTGCACGCCTGCGGGCACTATCCGCCCGGTCGCACGCAGAGCCAAAACGACCGCGAATTGGACCACCATGAGCACGATCAGCGGGTGCCGGGCCCACGCTGCGGCGAGATCGAAACGAGCCAGTGAGGCGGCGGACCGGGTGGTACCACACAGTGGGCAGTACCCGCCGGTACAACGACGGAACGGGCAAAGGATCACGCCTTCATCGTCACCCATGGCGGCGACGGCAACAGCTCCGATGCCAAGCCCCGCCATGGGCGCAACCCGATCACGCCAGCCGACCAACATCGGAACGCTGACCGCGGTCACCTGACGCCCCGTATCTGCCCCGATTCACCGGGCTCCGATGGTTCAGCGAGAATC
>JBLYYW010000301.1:0-5141 GCA_048550155.1 Acidimicrobiales bacterium
AACACGCCGTGTATTCGGCATCAAAAGGTGGGGTGAACATGCTGACCAAGGTCCTCGCACTCGAGTGGTCGGCCCGCGGTGTGAACGTGAACGCCGTTGCCCCAACCTTCATCTACACACCCGGGACCGCTGAGCGCCTCGACCAACCCGACTATCTGGCGGCGGTGCTCGACCGGATCCCGGCCGGGCGCGTCGGCACCATCACCGATGTGGCCGGTGCTGTTGTGTACCTCGCCTCGCCGGCGGCGAACATGGTCACCGGCCACGTCCTCGTGATCGATGGTGGCTGGACTGCTCAGTAGCGGCTTGCGGCTCTCAGATGTTCCATGGTCGGGCGCGGTAGTTGATGGTTTCCTCGAGAATCGTGCCATCCAGCTGAACCCTCACCTCGCCGTAGTTGTCGCGCACGGAGAAGTGTGCGGTTCCCGCTGCGGTGTCGATCTCGCAGTGGCCGAACGATGTGGCATCCGCGACGCCATCCAGCCCGAGTGAGGCCAACGCAGCCTTCCTGGTCGGGAACGCACCGGCCGGTCCCGAAGCGGATTGGATGACACCGGGTGCAGGCTGTGGGGTCCCTTGAGGGATCTCGGCCCACGCAGCCGCGCCCCACTCGACGAGGCGTTCTTCGAAAAGGGCCCAACGGGCGGTGTGCTTGTCTCCGCTCAACCATCGGGTCCATCCCTGTCTGGCCCGGCAAGCTTCGACCAATTCGGACCGTTCGACCCCGTACTGAACCCAGCCACTTTCAGAGACGTGGCCGATGGTCGTCTGGGACGCCACGATCAGCAGATCTGCTGAGGAGTCCGCGACCCGGCCCAGGAACCATTGCTTCTGCTCCTCGCCCAGACACGTCTTCCCGAACCCGTTGTAGGCCCGAACAGGTGATCGATGCATGATCTCCTCCAACCAGATCAGTTCGACCTCACCGCCTGCGAGCGAGAGTGAGCCGTACCGACCCTGTCGCTGCGAGGTGGTGTCGTTCTGGTTGTAAGCGTCGAACGCAGCGCTGGCAAATGGTACGACGGTGTCGGCGGAGATGTTGTTTCCGCCCAGGTCGTGATCCGAGGCAACCATGAGCCACGGCTTGCCCAGAAGCGACGAGAGATTACTTTCGTGGCCGAGGTCGCTCCACAACGCGCTGTAGGCGGCTCGACTCTGCCGGTAGGCGCCGGTATCGGGGTAGCCGTGATCTCCCAGGTGGATCGTGAAGTCGGGTTTCATCCGGGCCGCAGCACCGATCGCCATCGAGTCATAGGGGAGAAGACTGGAGTTGTTGCACGAGCCGAACACGAAAGAGAACACCGAACCGAGGTCGGCCTCGGTGACAGGCGCCGGACGCCGGATAGACGATCGATCTGTCAGGGGGCTCGCCCACGGGAGCTTGTGTTGCCCAACCGCCAACTCATCGAGCCAGACCTCGAAGGTGATCCCCAAGTTGGGGTTGATGTTGCCGAACGACACCTGACTCTTGTCTTCGGCCATCGCCGCGTTGACACCGGTGCCGACAAGGATTTCCCTGGCCCCGTCGAACTGCCAGAGCTCCACCGTGCCGTCGCTCTTCACGCCGAGCTGCACCTGGCTCCACCGCCCCGCGGGCAGGTCGGATGCGGCCCGGACCGATGTGCTCCTGAGGCCAGAGCCGGTGGTCCAATAGAGCAATTCTGAGGCAGATTCGGAAGAATCATCGACCGGCAGGTCGTCATCGCTTTCGAGCCCGTCGCCGACCGCTTCACCTTCGGCTGCGGCTGCGTTGAGGGCGGTATCGCCGGCCCTGGTACGGATCCGGCCCAGATTGATGGAGACCCCATCTCCAGACCACTGGCGTGGTTGAACGCACAACCGCAGCCAGCACTCCTCGATGGGCAGCTGATCGTGATTCTTGTAGGCCCGCGTGTTGCTGGTCCTGTCGCACCGCAGTGCGACGCCTTGTCCGGTGCCCCCGAACGCATACGGCGCTCCTACCAACAGGTTGGTGCCGTCGGTTGGCACGGTCCCATCGAGCGGGCCGGGGTCTTCGAAATCGAAGGTTCGCGCCCGAACCTGGTTTGTGCTGTTGACCTGAAACGAATCCGGCAGAGACCAGCGAGCACCGACACCGTTGGCGGCCCGCACCCGCCATCGGTTCAAACCCTGTTGGGGTGCAAACGATCGGTCGCCGAACTTCAGTGCCAACCCCGGTGCTGCCAGTCCGGTGGCGATCAACGATCCATTGAGTTCGACGTCGTAGCTCGTGGCGCCGTCGGCTGCTGGCCAGTCGAGCTTCACCTCGACGTCGGCGGACGCGGCGATCGGCGAGCCGGGTGTTCGAACGACCGGCACTTCGGGAGGCCCGCCCGGTTCCATGACCGGTGCCGGCCCGGCGTCGGTGGTTTCGGCAACGGTGCATGCGGTCACCACTGTCGCGGTCAGACCGGTGAGAAAGGATCGGCGCGTGAGGAAGCTGGTCATGATGAGGTGGTCTCCGTTGAGGCTGAAGTGAGGAAGGCGGAACGTCGCCCCCAGCTGAGGATTCCGATGAGACCCACCGACACCCCCGCGGCGTACATCAGCAACGTGGTTCGGTTCTGAGACCTTGTGCCAACGGGCGTTGGGTCGAGTACGTGCTGAGTGATCAGCTCACGCGTGCTGCGTGGGCTCGATGCCAGCGCATCGGAGAAGTCGTTTGCGGTCGCTTGGCGATCCGAAAACGGTTCGAGGGCGAATCGATCGGCAATGAAGTTGAGGACCGAGGTGTGGTCGTGCTCGACGCTGGAGACGTGGCCGGCCTTGACATGGGGCGAAATCATCAGCATCGGAACGCGGAAGCCGAACCCGGTCGGGGGATCGACCCGGTCGGCAAAGCCTCCCCAGTCATCCCAGACCACGAAGACCGCAGTCCGCTCCCAGTCGGGGCTTTTGATGACCGCATTGAGGAGGCTCTGAAGCCGGACCTGTCCCTGATCTCCCGACGACGCAGGGTGATCGGTCGGCTGAGGAATCACATAACTCACCGCCGGCAGCGACCCTGATGCGGCGTCCCGGTAGAACTGTTGCTGGTCAACCAGACCGGCCCGGAGCTCAGGTTCGTTCCAGAATCGAGGCATTCCGAGTGGTGGGGCCCAGTAGATGGCCGATGGCGTCGGCACGGCCGACGCCAGGTAGCCACCTTCGGTCACACCCGCCGGGTCCAGTTCGTCCAGGCGTCCTACATACAGCTTCCACGATTCGTCCGCCTCGGTGAGGCGGTCGAGCACGGTTGGCTCGTCGAGCTCGGACAACGCAGCCACCGAAGCCTTGCTGTCGCTCCCGAGGCCATGGTCATCCCCTGCGAAGAGATGCATCGTGTTGGGCAGGCTCCCTCCGAATGCGGAGGAGAAGTAATTGTCGAACAAGACGTAGTTGTCGGCGATGGACCAAAGGATCGGCGCGCTGTCTCGTGTCCGATAGGTGAGCGCTAGTTGGCCGTCGCGATCACGGCTGGCCTGGGCCTGGTCGAAACGGTCGAGCTGACCACCGTTGAGTGCGCCGAGCGCAGCCGCCCGTCCATTCGAGAGCCCTTCCCGTGGGTCATCGGGTTCGTACTGTTCGAAACGGATCGGGTCATACGACAGCGATGCCGGACCGGCTCGATTCGCCCCGGGGTAGGTGGCGAAGTACGAATCGAACGTGTGGTTCTGCTCGACGATCACGATCACCTTGTCGATCTGGGTTGCCTGAGCGCCCGCAGATGGGCGAGGAGACCCGAGGGCCAGGCCGCCGACGATCACGAGGATCACGACCAATCGAATGAAGCAACTCATGACAGGCCCGCCTCTCGCCGCCCGCCGGTGGTCGAACCGGCTCCGGGTATGTCCCACACCACGATTCGCACTTCTGCGTCGTCGGGAGGTGGTCCGGGCTCGGTGCGCAGTTGATCCCCCTCCGCCCACGCGGAGAAGACGATTTCGCCTCCCAGTTTCCTGGCGTAGCCACGGAGTCGGTTGTTGTAGAACGCAGACCGATCAGCCGAGTAGGCATCCCACACCACGTAGTGCACCGACATCTGCCGCATGGCAAGGTCTGGATTCTCAATTGGTACATACGCCGGATTCCGTCGCTCAGGGTTCGTACTCACGCTCAGAGCCACAGAATCGCGAGCTCCGTAGAAGCGGAGAATGTTGCCGAGCGAGGGGCCGATCGTGAGGAAACGCGAATTGTCCGGTGTGTTCTCGCCGGCCCACTGCCCGAACTCACGGCTGCCGGCAAAGGTCTGGACCTCGATATCGAAGTCGCCAAATCCCTCGAGCTCTGCCGCTGGACCTGCCAGCACGATCCCCGACGAACCTGCAGCGAAGGACATCGTGAGCGCCAGGACCGCTGCCCCAAGACCGAGGTTTTGCCAGCGTGCCGACAGAACGTATCGACCGAGCCGATCCAGCGATGCGACCGCAGCGATCACCATCGCCGGCAGAATCAGGAAGAGGTACGGAAAAAGCTTGGTCGGCCAGAACTGGAAGAACAGTCCGAAAGTGACGAGCCACCAGAGGAGCAACTGATCGGCCCCGGACCGGCAAAGCACCAGGCCGGCGATCCCGACGATCAGAGCCACGACGAACCCAACGCCGGCGAATTGGAACAGGATGTTCAAGAAATAGTCGGCGTCATGGTTGGGGGCGCGAGCGAACTGCCACAGGAAGAACTGCGATGCGTTGCTGGGCTGATTCACCAATCGGGTCAAGGGAAACGGGAGTCCGATTGCGGCGAAGACGAACGAAGGACCGACGAAGCGGATTAGTGGAATGCGCGCAGGCCCCAGGCGCAACCAAGCGACCAGAACCGGAATCAGCAGCACGGCGATCTCCTTCGAAATCGCGGCCAGTGCGCAGGCGGCGAATGCGAGATAGAGGTCTCGTCGGCTGTTTCGTCGGGCGGCGCGGGCCGCCAGATAGATACCCAGCAGCGCGAAGAACGCCATCGGCGTATCGACGAGTACTTGGCGTGATACCACGACGTGATACGGCATGGTGGCCAGGAGCACAGCCGAGGCCAACCCGACCCAGCGCCCGTACAGCTCGCGGGCCAGGAAATATGACACGATCACCGAACCGAGCCCGAAGACGACCGCCACCGTGAGACGGGCGGCGATATCGCTCTGCCCGCCGATCCGGAACACGATTCCCATG
>JBLYYW010000302.1:0-3173 GCA_048550155.1 Acidimicrobiales bacterium
ACACAGGTCGGACTGGCATGGATCCCGAGTTTGTGCTCGACACCGACACATTCGACGTCATTGCGCTCCCCGAGACTGCCATCGGGGTTGACGAGGTATTTGGGAACGAGGAACAACGAGATGCCCCTCGTACCGGGAGGCGCATCGGGAACTCGGGCCAGAACGAAGTGGATGATGTTGTCGGCCATCTCATGCTCGCCCCAGGTGATGAAGATCTTCGTCCCCTCGACCCGCCAGCTGCCGTCGTCCTCCGGCCACGCCTTGGCCCGCAGCGCACCCACGTCCGAGCCGGCCTCCGGTTCGGTTAGGGCCATCGTGCCCGACCATTCTCCGGTGATCAGTTTCTCCAGGTAGATGGCCTTGAGTTCATCGGTGCCATGGTGTTGGAACGCTTCGACCGCGCTGGTCGTCAGCATCGGGCACAGCGAGAACGCCATGTTGGAGGCCGTCAGCATCTCTTGGATTGCGGTTGCCATGACACCGGGGAAGCCGTGGCCGCCGTACTCCATGTCACCCTTGATGGCACCCCATCCCGCCTCGACCAGTTGCTGGTAAGCAGCGATCATCGGTTCAGGGACGGTGACGGAACCGTCGTCGTTGCGGCGGACCCCCTCGGTGTCGCCGATCATGTTGGTGGGGGCGACCACCTCAGCCAGGAAACGGCCGGCCTCATCGAGGGCGTCGTACACGTCTTCGGCCTCGACATGCTCGAAACCCGGATAGGAGGCCAGCTCCTCCAGGTCGACGATGTTCTCCAAAACAAACCGGATGTCACGAAGCGGGGGGCGATAGTCACTCATAAATGACAGATTAGGACCCGACGCACCGGCATGCTCCACAAAAACCCCGATCCCAATTCTTCGGTAGTGTCGATTACCAATGGCGCCGTTCGTCGTTGTTGCAAGAGGGTGGCACAGGGCCGTCCTGGAGAATCGGGAGCATCATGAAATACGCACTGCTGATCTACAGCGATCCAACCGTCGAACCCAGCCAAGAGGAAATGGCGAAGATCATGGAGGAGTATTACAACTTCACCAACAGCATCAATGAACGAGGCATAAACCTCGGTGGCGAGGCACTCGACGGGATCGACACCGCAACGACGGTCCGGGTTCGCAACGACGAGACGCTCACGACCGACGGGCCGTTCGCCGAGACCAAAGAGGTCCTGGGTGGGTTCTATCTCATTGACGTCGCCGACCTCGACGCCGCCATCGCCGTAGCCGCCGAGCTCCCCGGTTCGTGGCATGGCTCGGTAGAGGTTCGACCGGTCTGGGACTTCGAGAACGCACAGCAGACTTAGTGACCGAGGCGGATCACCAAGCGATCGAGAGAGCCTTCCGTGATGAGTACGGCAAAGTTGTCGCCACTCTTATCCGTCAGGTGGGGGATTTTGCCCTTGCGGAGGACTCAGTTCAGGATGCTGTCACCGCAGCTCTTGCATCGTGGCCGGCGTCTGGGGTTCCGCGGAACCCCGGCGCTTGGCTGACGACCACGGCACGCCGCAAAGCAATCGATCGGCTCCGCCGCCAAACGAACTACGAGCAGAAACTCGCCGAACTCGAACATCGCGTTGCGATGGACACCGCGGCCGGCCATGGAGATGTTGTGGAGACTCAGGTACACGATGATCAACTGCGTTTGATCTTCACTTGTTGTCATCCGGCCCTGGCGATCGAAGCTCAGGTTGCGCTGACGTTGAAGACGCTGGGAGGACTCTCGACTGCTGAAATCGCAAGAGCCTTCCTCACCTCAGAGCCGACGATGGCACAGCGCATCGTCAGGGCGAAGCGCAAGATCAAGCAAGCAGGCATCCCCTACCGCGTTCCCCCCGACGCCCAACTCCCCGATCGGGTCGACGCCGTCCTCGCCGTCATCTATCTGATCTTCAACGAGGGCTACTCAGCCAGCGCGGGGGACGACCTGGTCCGTCATGAATTGTGTGGAGACGCCATAAGGCTTGGCAACGAGGTCGGTGACCTGATGCCCGATGAGGCCGAAGCCCTGGGTCTCTCCGCTCTCATGCAGCTCAATCACGCCCGCCGTGACGCCAGAGCAGACCAAGGTGCTGTGGTACTCCTGGAGAACCAGGACAGGAGTCTGTGGCACCACGATGAAATCGATACCGCAACGCTTCTACTGGATCGGGCGCTGCGGCTCGAGAACCCTGGCCCGTATCAAGTCCAGGCCGCGATCGCCGCTTTGCACGCCACGGCACCCGAGTTCGCAGCAACCGACTGGGCCCAGATCCGGGCACTGTACGACACCCTGCACGAGCTCCGCCCCAGCCCGGTGGTGGCGCTGAACCGGGCGGTCGCCATAGCAATGGCCGAGGGAACCGAGCCGGGCTTGCAGGCCCTCGAAGCAGTCTCTACGGAACTCGCCGACTACCCCTGGTTCCACTCCAGCCGCGCCGAGCTTCTGCTGCGCTTGGAGCGCTACGACGAAGCGACCGAAGCCTTTCGCCGTGCCATTAGCCTCACCAACAACCGCAACTCCCGGTCCTTCCTCGAAGAGCGGCTCGCCGACATCGGCTGACGTCGCCATCACCGTAGGGGCCAATGCCAAGCGGAGCGCCAAGATAGGTAGTCACATGAATGTCGATATTCGCAATGTTCCACCGCCCGCCGAGTGGGGCGTCACCATCTCGCAGGAAGCCATCGATCGCCTCGCCGACCAATGGCAGGGCCGCTCCTTCCCTCTACCGGACTGGGACTACAAGGGCCTGCCCCAGGGCCTCGACGACGAGAACTGGTACAACGTCTGCGTGATTGCCTGCTCGGTTCTCGCCTGCATCTGGCCACCGGACGGCGAAGAGATGTGGACGACGCACTACGAGGGCGACGATCTCGACGATGCTCCTGCAGTGTTCTCCTGTTTCTCGCGACGCATCGAGGAGGGCCACCTCGACCTCGATATGTTCTTCTCGGTATCCGGCCCCGAGTTCTTCGCAGGAACCGGGACTCTGCAACTCGTTGACGAGAAGTGGGCGCAGCTCCGTGCCGCAGTTGACGCAATCAAGACCAGATGGAGCGGGTCGGTTGCGAACCTTGTCGCCGCCGGCAATCTGGACGCTGAGCAGATCGTCGACCTTCTCGTGGAGACGATCCCAGGGTTCGATGATGCACCACTGTCGCCGGTTGGCAACCTTCCATTCCACAAGCTGGCGCGGC
>JBLYYW010000303.1:0-34571 GCA_048550155.1 Acidimicrobiales bacterium
ATGAAATGGGGAGGGTGGGGGTACCGCGGTTCGCTCAAGGTCGCTGGAGCGGCGGCGGTGGTTGTACGACGCGGACCAGGGATCCACCTGCAGTTGACCAACAACCGCACCTTTGTCGTGACGCTCGAGGATCCGAGCACCCCGGCTGCGATCCTCAACGCTCACGTTGTGTAGCGGTGCGCAGCTCATCAACCTCGAGGTCAGAAATCGACGTCCGATAGAAGGCCCGAAACAGTAGGTGTACACCCACGGGTAGTGTGAGCACCATGGCCGCGACCGCGGTGATCAACAAGATCACCCCGTCCCATTCCAGTACCAGCATTGCCCCGACTGCGGCGATTGAGAACGCGACGGGGCTGGCCTTTCCCGCCGCATGAAATCGAGCGTAGGCAGATCGGAAACGCAACAGCCCCAGTCCGGCGAGGAGGGCTGTGAGGCCTCCGACGAGCATCAGTGCCGACGCGATGGCCTCGATCACGGTTTCACCTCCGGCGCTGGGCTGTCCTCGATGAATCGGCTCGCTGCGACAGTCGCTGTGAAGCCGACGATTGCCAGCACGACCAAGGCGATCAGGTAGATGGTGTCGGAGCGCCGCGCCGCATCGACCGTTATCGCCCCCATCAGCGAGATCAGCGAGACGTCGAGCGCCACGACTCGATCGGCCAAGGTCGGACCTCGGGTCAGCCGGATTGCTCCACACAACCCTGCGATCGCAAAACACACAATGGCTGCTTCTTCCATCAGCTGGCCTCCTGGTGTACGGGGTGGTGACAAGGCAGGGCGTCGATGGCCAGCCGGGCGAGATCCACCACATGCTCCTCGACCTGGGCTCGTCGGTCCATGTGAAGCAGGTGCAGGTAGAGCGTGGAGCGATCGCGATCGATCTCAACCACTGCGGTCCCGGGGGTGAGTGTGATTGCGCTGGTGAGCAAGAGCGTGTGATCCATCGAGTCCGACGGCACCTGAACAGCGATGATGCCCTCCTCGCTGTAGTCGGTCGGCGTCAGCACCTCTCTCACAACCTGAAGAGTGGACGAGACGAGGTCGAGCAGGATCAACCAGCCGAGTTGAAGCAGGGGGGTCAGCCGAACCGCCGTTCTGGATCGCGAGGGACGGCGGGCGACGGCGATGGTTGCGATCACTACCCCGGTCAGCAGGTTGGCCACCGACACCGCACCCCACAGTGCGCACCAGACAGCGGTCAGCAGCACGATCGCGATCACGTCAGCCATTGCGGGGCGTCGGTTCACGGGTTGACCTCCTCGACGTACACGCCCGGGGTTCGAAGCTCTTCAGCAGCCTGGAGGCTGAGATCGAAAAGAGGACCTGCGAACAGTGACACCAGGAGCGTGCCGGCGACCGCCATTCCGGTTGCGCCTCGCATCAGGCGACGGTTGGCGACCGTTGTCGTGACCGGGTTGGTCTCAGCTGATGGTGAGCCCCAGAAGACCCCGATCCAAATCTTGGCCATGGACAGCAGTGTGAGCGCTCCGCCGACCAGTGCGGTGATCACGATCAGGGTCGAGGTGGCATCAACCGCCGCCGAGATCACGGCCACCTTGGCCGGGAAACCGGAGAACGGTGGTAGGCCGGCAAGGCTGAGCGCCGGAAGTGCGAAAAGCACCGCGATCAGGGGATGGGTGGCTGCCAGCCCACCGGACCGGTCGAGTCGACCCGTTCCCTGTTCATTTTCGATCAGACCTCCCACGAGGAACATCACAGTTTTCACCGGCATCTGGTGAATGAGGAAGAGGATTGCGCCTGCGGTCCCTGCGACCGAGAACACTCCCAGCCCCATGACCATGTAGCCAATCTGGCTGATCACATGGAACGAGAGAATCCGTTTCACGTCGCTTTGCGCCAGGGCCCCCAGGCCACCCACGATGATGGTGACTCCGGCAACGGTGAGCATCATCCCGCCCAGTTCGTCCATCTCGGTGAGTGTGTGGAACCGAATCATGGCGTACACGCCGATCTTGGTGAGAAGACCAGCGAACACTGCGGTGATCGTTGTGGGCGCCGTCGGGTAGGAGTCGGGTAGCCAGGAAAAGAGCGGGAACACCGCTGCTTTGGTCCCGAAGACCACGAAGAACCATGCCCCGATACCCAACCGCACACCCGAGCTGAGTTCAGGGACTCGTTCTGCCAGGAGCGCCATGTTGACGGTTCCGGTGGCGGCATACACATACGCCAACCCGAAGAGGAACAGTGTGGAGGCGAAGAGGTTCATCACGACATAGGTCATGCCGGACTGGAGCTGGGCTCTCTGTCCCTGGTGGGTCAACAGGACGTAGCTCGACACCAGGATCATTTCGAACGCCACGAAGAGCGTGAAGAGATCGCCGGTGAGAATCGCCAACGAAACACCCGAGGTGAGAACCCCGAGCAATGGACCGGCCAGTTCGGGATTGGCACCCCACCTGGTTCGTCGCTGACCGATGGCGAATACCTCGACGACCACGATGACGCTGAGAGCGATCGGCAGCACGAGAGCCGCAAAGAGGTCGGCGACCAGAACGATGCCGAGTTCAGGGTGCCAGCCGCCGACCCGGACCACCGTTGTGCCATCGGAGATGACAAGAGCCAGGATGATGAACGAACTCGCCGCAGCAGCGATCAACCCGGTGAGGGTTGCGACGTCTCGTGCCGCGGGATGACGCCGCATGACCAGACTGATGCCGGTACCCAGAAGTGGTACGAGGATGGTGAGTGCGATGAGAGCGCTCACCGGTTGTCGTCCTCTTCCGCGGCACGAGCGATTCGCCGATCCTCGAGGTCGTCCTCGACCTGATCGTCTCCCGTAAGGATCTGCTGGCGACGAGCGAGAGCGAGAAGATAGAGCGTGAGACCGAAGGCGATGACAATAGCGGTGAGGCCGAGGGCCTGCGGCAGAGGGTTGGCCGTTTCCGCCGGGGTCGTGCGGTCAGCGATAGGAGGTTGCCCGGGAGGTCCACCTGCGGTGACGAGCGCCAGCACGGCGGCATGCCCGAGCAGGCTGAAACCAAGGATGATTCGGCTCAGAGATCGGGCGGTAATCAGGTAGATTCCGACCGAGGTGAGGCCGCCGATGGTGGCCAGCAGTGCGATGCTCATTTTGAGTCCCCAGATTGTGGTGCAGAACGGACGCCGAGCCCGTCTAGCAGTGCTGCCACCAGCCCCAGAACGATCAGGGTGACGCCGATGTCGAAGGGCAGCGCCGTCCCGCTCTTCACCTTGCCCAGAACCGGTATCTCAACCGACTGCACCAGTTGATCCAACAGGGCATCACCCCAGAAGAGCGGCAGTGCGGCGGTGACGACGACAATCAAGATGCCGACGGCGGAAACCTTCGACGGGTCGAAATTGCTCTGGATAGCCGTGAGTCGGTGGAGCGCGAGCACACAACCGAACACCAGGCCCGCAGCGAACCCGCCCCCGGGGTGATTGTGACCGGCGAAGAGAAGGTACACACCGATAACCAATGCGAGAGGCGTGGCGAGGGCCACGCCCAAACGAGCAACCGAGGATTGAACCGCAATCATCGTTGCCCCGCGATCGATCGCAGATTGGCAAGGGCCAAGATCCCGATGGCGACGGTTGCGAGCACCATCACTTCCCCAAGGGTGTCCAGGGCCCGCACGTCGGTGAGGATCACGTTCACGATGTTGTTGCCCCCGCCTTCGGCGACCGCTTCGCGTTCAAGGTCTTCCAGCGGCGGCTGACCGGTTGGCGACGCCGAAGCCGCAGCCAGCGCCAGTACGACGACCAGACCTCCTGCACCAGCGACAGCAATTCGAATTGCGTGCCAGGAACGATTCACGGCCGGGAACTCACGGGTGAGGTGCCCCAACCCCAGAACGAAGGCCACGATCACGATTGTTTCGACCAGGAGCTGGGTCAGAGCGAGATCGGGAGCTCCCTGGAGCGCGAACAGTCCTGCCATGGCCAGCCCGACTGCGCCCAAGGTCAGCGCTGCTCCCAATCGGGACCGAACCGTGGCGCCGCCCAGTACGGCTCCGAGAATGATCGCCGCCAGCAGTCCCTGGATCGGAGTGTCCCACAGGACCAACTTGTCGAAATCTACGTCAACCACGAGAATTGCTCCGGCGACTGCTGCAACAAAGGCCATCGTGGCGAGGTACACAGGCAGGGAACCGTGCTGGATTCTGGCGGTGACGACGACCGCACCCCTGAGGATTCGGTCGAGGAGCGAGTCGACCACATCGGCGCCGAGCGCGTCGGGGGCCCGTGAGGGCCGGTTGGCGAGCAGCCAACCGATGAGCGCACCGGTGGCGACAATTGCCGCAGAGATGAAGAACGCTGTCTTCAGCCCCGGCCAACGGAGCAGTTCAAACTCTGCGGAGGCTGGGTTCAGCTGAACGGCTGCGGGAATCACGACACTGTTGGACACCCCCATCCAGAAGAAGAGGATGAGGCCCAGGCCGGAAAGGATCACCGACGGGGCAGACATCGCCCACCTCCGGGGCCTCACATCGATGACGGGCGAGCCTGAGAACGTGAGCAGAACAAACCGCAGGGTGTAGGCGACCGTGAGAACCGAACCACCAAAGACCCCGACGGCCGCCATGAACTGCTCGACGCCGTCCAGCTTCAGGACCGCTTCTACCGCCGCTTCCTTGGCGGCAAATCCGAGCAGCGGAGGAACACCTGCCATGGAGAGCGAGGCGGCAACTGCGACTGCAAAGGCGACCGGCATCGACCGGCGAAGACCACCGAGTTCTCTGACGTCTCGAGTTCCGGTTCTCACGTCGATTTCGCCGACCACGCAGAACAGGGCGGCCTTGAACAGTGCATGGGCGAACAAAATCGAGATCGCTGCGAAAACGGCCTTTGGCGTACCGATACTGAGCAGAGTGATGAGCAAACCCAGTTGAGAGATCGTGCCCCAGGCAAGGATGAGCTTGCCGTCGGTATGACGCAAAGCGATGAAACCGCCCCACATCATCGACACGATTCCGAACGTCATACCCAGGGTCTTCCATGCGGTGACGTCGGCAAACGACGGACCGGTGAGCGCGACCAGGATCACGCCTGCCTTGACCATTGTGGCCGAATGCAGATAGGCGCTCACCGGGGTGGGTGCAGCCATCGCGCCCGGCAGCCATACGTGAAAGGGAACCTGGGCCGACTTCGTGGCCGCAGCGCACATTATGAGCACAGCTGCTACCGCCCCCGCTGTGCCTGAGACGGCGGGCAGGTTCGACAGTGACACCGTGCCTGTTTCACCCTGGAGGATCAGTAGCCCGGCCAGCAGCGCCAATCCTCCAGCACCGGTGATCGCCAACGCCCGGCGAGCTGCAACTTGCACCGGCGCGCTCGTGTTCTTGTGTCCAACCAGGAGAAACGAGGTAATCGACGTGAACTCCCAGAAGATGAACAACGTCCAGATTGAATCTGCCAGTACGAGCCCGAGCATCGATGTGGAGAAGGCCAGGAGGGTGACCGGAAACCGAACCGACCCTGCTGCGTCGGATGCGAAGTAGCCCATTGCGTAGACGAAGATCAACGCTCCAATTCCCGACACGAGCAGCGTCAGCAGGAGTGCCAGCGGCCCTGAGCGGAACTGAAATCCGATTCCGAGTTCCGCCACCCAGTCGATGCCCACGCTCGTGGGCTCGGCATCGACAAAGAGTTGTTGGGCGGCCCACGCCGCGGTCAGGGCCGGAGCGACAGCGGCAGCGCCGAGACCGCGGTGCATCGAAACTCGGCCCAGAAGGGCGGCAGCGCACATCCCGACGACGTGAGCGCTGAGAATCCACCAAATCATCGGACCATCCTACATTCATTTGACAAGGTATGACACAATAGCTATATTAAATAGTACGCAATGGATCTGCAGTATCCCAGCCCTTCGGAGGTTCGTAATGATCACCACAGAGACAGCTCCTGCTACAGGGGAGACTGTCGTTGCAACCCTACGCAACTCAGGAGCGGCCCTTCGCGAAGAAGATGCTCTTGCCAAACTGACCATGCGTGTCCGGTCGCTCCTGATGTCGGATCCGGTCACCCAGGATGCACAACGCCAGTCGCTCATGACCGCAGCGTATGACATCAGCATCGCCCTCGAATGGATCGAGGTCCGCGTCCGCCACGACGGCTACAGCACGGCGATTGAGTCCGAACTGTTGGTGCTCGCGCTCGAGGTCAGTGTTCTGGAGCAGGAGTGGTTCTGTGGAGATCACTGAGTCGGCTCACTCCGCTGAGTCACCATCGCTTCGACCGATGCGTCTCAACAGGTACGATACCCACATGCAGTTGGTCGAACCCGAACCGGAAATTCCACCGTGGACCTTCCTCACCAACCACGCCCACGTGCTGATTGCGATCGGAAGGAACCCCGAGATTCGTCAGCGTGACATCGCCTACGCCGTCGGCATCACCGTCGGAGCGGTTACCCGTATCGTCCATGATCTCGAGGAGGGCGGATACCTTCGCCACGAGCGCATCGGCCGCCGCAACCGCTACGAGGTGGTCGCGAACAAGGCCCTTCGGCATCCACTTGAGAGCCAGCACACGGTGGAAGAGCTGCTCACCACACTCAATCAATAGCGGTTCGGATCGCCCTGTCTGCCCGGACTAGGTTCGGGGGATGCACGAGTTTTCACCCGATCAGCTCCACCGGTTCGTCGTCGCTGTGGTGGCCGGACTGGGATCCTCAGGAGACGAACCCCACCTTGTCGCCGATCAGCTGATCCGAGCCAACCTGTGTGGACACGACAGCCATGGGATCGGGATGTTGCCGACCTACGTCGAGTCGGCCCAGGCCGGACGGCTCACGGTGAACGCATCGCCTCAAACCGTGATCGACAACGGTCCAGTCCTCGTGCTGGATGGTCAGGCCGGTTTCGGCCAGGTGATGGGCTACAGGTCGATGGAGGCTGGTATTGAACGAGCGGCCCAGCACGGCGTCGCATTGGTCGGGCTCCGCAACAGCTTCCACATAGGTCGAATCGGGCACTGGGGCGAGCAGACCACGGCGGCAGGGATGGCAAGCCTCCACTTCGTCAACGTCGCAGCCCACGAGCCGATGGTTGCTCCCTTCGGTGGGGCCAGCCCCCGCTTCGGCACAAATCCGGTGTGTATCGCCATTCCCTCGGAGGACCGTGGCGAACCTGTGGCATTGCTCGACATGGCAACGTCCACCATCGCCCTCGGGAAGACCCGCATCGCCAAGAACAAAGGTGAACCGGTGCCCGAAGGAACGCTGCTCGATCCCGCCGGCCGCCTCACGACCGACCCAAACGTGATGTGGGGTGACGGGCCAAGAGGTGCGCTGGTGGCCATGGGCGACCACAAGGGGTCCGGTTTGGCGCTCATGTGCGAAATCCTCGGCGCAGCCCTTTTGGGTGGGATGACGATCGAGCCTCGTTACGCACGAACCGGCGCGATCATCAACAGCATGCTGTCGATCATCATCGATCCTGTCGCAGTGGGCGACCCATCCGATCTGGCCCGTGATGCCAGTGGGTTCTTTGAGTACGTGAGAGCGTCCGCCCTGCGCGAAGGGTCAGACGAGGTTCTGATCCCCGGTGAACCAGAGGCCCGTGCCCGTGCGCTGCGAAACGACGCCATTCCGGTCGATGACAACACTGTTGCCGAATTGAACAGCGCTGCCGCCGCCGTCGGAACCGACCCTCTGTCGTCCCCCTGATGGCAGGAACCGATGTTCAATCGCCGGGCATGACGACGCAGCCATGCGGTAGGGTCGAACGCGTGAAGAACTGAGCACCGTCCCGTTTGTCCGTCGTTGGCACGTGTCAACGAACCGATTGGAAAGATTGCTGTGCACGCTCAACTTCACGCTCACAATCTCTCGTTTTCCCACACCGGCCGGGCGTTGCTGAGCGATGTCAGCCTTACCGTCGGCCCGGACATGTGCACCGGCATTGTCGGTCCCAATGGCAGTGGCAAGTCCACGTTGCTGGCCCTCCTGGCCGGTCGTGAGAAGCCCGATCTGGGCAACGTCTCTTGCACCCCGGCGTCCGCCACCGTTGGCTTGATGCTTCAAGACCGAGCCGCCTCCGACGCTGGCACCGTCGTTGAGCTGGTCATGGAACTGACCGGAGTAGGTCCAGCCGAAACCGATCTCGAGAGTGTCACCAAGATGGTCGCCGCCGGAGACGATGTGGCCGATCGATATGACGCTGCCCTCCATCGCTGGCTGGCCCTCGGCGGTGCCGACATCGAGGATCGCCTCGACGCCGTGCTTGGGTCCGTGTGGGCCGGTCCGCTACCAGGTGATCTGCGAAACCGGTCATTGACAACTCTGTCGGGTGGAGAACGGGCTCGTGTGTGGCTGGCCGCAGTCCTTCTCAGTTCCTTCGACGTGCTCCTCCTCGATGAGCCCACCAACGACCTGGACCTCGCTGGCCTCGCCGTGCTCGAACAGATGGTCTCCAGCCGAAGCGGACCCACAGTGGTGGTCTCTCACGACCGACGATTTCTCGAGCGCGTGGTGACCGATGTCCTCGAGATCGATCCCGATCCGCGCCGAACCGAAGGAATGCTCGATCACTACAGCGGTGGCTGGGAGTCCTACCGGGAGGCAAAGGCCCACGCCCGGACCCATGCGAGGGAGCGCTACGAACTCTACGAACGCCAGAAGAGGGATCTCCTGGGTCGAGCCCGGGATCAACGGAGCTGGGCTACCAAGGGAGTCAACCGTGAACGCCGGTTCCCCCGCGACAACGACAAGGCACAACGCGCTTCTCGGATTGAGCGCACCGAAAACCAGGCCTCCAAGGCTCGACAAGCCGAGCGGGCACTCGAGCGGTTGGAAGTTGTCGACACGGTCTGGGAGCCCTGGCGGCTCCAGTTTGCCATCGGTCAGGCTGAACGATCCGGTGAGCTGGTGGCCGAGCTGGTCGGTGCTCACTTCAGCCGGGGCTCGTTCTCGATGGGACCGGTGGACGTTGCCCTTTTTGCTGGAGACCGTGTCCTGATCGAAGGAGCAAACGGTGCCGGGAAATCGACGCTCATCGGAGCGCTCGTGGGGCGCATCGACCCGATCAAGGGGAGCCGGCGTCTGGGTGGTTCGGTTGTCGTCGGCGAGCTGGATCAAGGTAGGACCGGACTTCACGGCACAGGATCATTGCTCGACCGGTTCCTCGCCGCCAGCGGAGCCAACTCAGAGGATGCCCGAGCAGTTCTGGCGAAGTTCGGGCTGACCCAGGAGCACGTCCGCCGGCCTCCTGGTGAGTTGTCTCCCGGTGAACAAACCCGGGCGGTGCTCGCGCTGTTCCAGAATCGGGGCGTGAACACGTTGGTTCTCGACGAACCGACAAACCACCTCGACCTGCCCGCTATCGAGCAGCTCGAGCAGGCTCTGGAACGCTTTGAGGGAACGTTGATCGTCGTCTCTCACGACCGCCAATTCATCGAGAGCCTACGAATCACACGGCGGGTGGATGTGCGTGCTGGCATCGTTGTCGAGTGAACATGATTCAGTTCTTCGATGGCGTCGCAGAAGGTCGATCCGGTCGACCTCGAGTCCGAGGAAGACATCCAATCAGGCGCCGATCCCGATATCCGGCCGGGCGGTGCCTTCCATGAGCTTCATTGAAGATGACCATCCGCCGATGCAGGAGAGGTGGATCATCAATTGGCCAGAGCCTTGGAACCTGCGGTCGCCGGGACGATGGTGCGGTTCCTCGGTCCGGTGATTCCCGGGATCGGGCGAACCAGGGATCAAATCGCTGGTTTTCGAAACGAATGGACCGACAACGCCACCGCCGCCCTGCACACCGATCACGCTGTCGTGGTTGCCCTCGGTGACTCGTTGAGCCAGGGCATCGGTGCGGAATCGATTCGTTGCAGCTACGTGGGGCTTGTCGCCCAACAGCTGAGAGACACCGGTGCCCGCCCATTCGGCATCGTCAACCTGTCCAGGTCGGGGGCCAAGACCAACGATGTGCTCGATGTCCAACTGCCAGCACTCTCAGCCATCGACAACAAGGTGGTTCTCGGTATGTGCACGGTCGGCAGCAATGATCTGCTCCGGTCGGTCCGGGTAGGGGCAACCAAGAAACGTCTGTCCCGCCTCATCGAGGAATTGCCCGAGACCATCGCGATCGCCACCCTTCCCGACGCCCGAAGTCAGCTCGCCAAAGTCGTGAACCGCCACATCCGATCCGAAGCAACTCGGTGTGGCCGCCCGCTGGCCGATATCGGTGCGGCGCTCACGTCGTGGAAGGGACTGATGGCATCCGACGGGTTCCACCCCAATGGCAAGGGGCACTGCTTGTGGGCTGACACCTTCCTTGAGACACTCAGGGCAGCCGGCCTGGTGGGCAACGATCTTGGTCGGGTTTGAGCGGGCCACGCCCCACTATGTGTACTCAGCAAGTGCTCGCTCGACCGCTGCTCCGTAGCTGCCGCCGAACTTGATGGCGTGGACGATCAGCGGTGGCAGTTGATGGAGCGCAATGCGGTCGGCCCAACCGTCGGCGAGCGGGTTGGCCTCGTGGTAGGCCGCGAATGCGTCGGGTCCGAACCCGCCGAACAGTCGCATCATCGCCAGATCGAACTCGCGATGGCCGCCGAAGCAGGCCGGGTCGATCAGCCAACTGGTGCCGAATGAATCGATGACCCGGTTGCCGGCCCAGAGGTCACCGTGGAGTCGGGCCGGTGGTTCGGGTGGTCCAACGAGCTCGTTCAGATTCTGTGCGATGTGATCGATTCGAGCGATGGCTCCCTCGGTGAGGCTGCCACGATCACGGGCGATTCTTGCCAGCGGTAGCAGTCGCTGCTCGGCCAGGAACCCCGCCCATGTGTCACAGGTTGTGTTGGGCAAAGCCTGAGAGCCGGTGGTCCGACCATCACTCCGCCCGAACGACTCGGCCCCGCGCTGGTGGAGAGCCGCGAGCGAGCGCCCAAACGATGCTTCGTCGGCCTGGGCAGATCGAGACTGCTCGATCCACTCGAGAACCAGCAGGGGCGGGGAGTCGCTCGCATGCAGGACCTCGGGCACGTGTACTGGACCGGCCTCCCGCAACCAACGAAGTCCCGCCGCCTCGGTGGTGAAGAATCCTGGCGGCGGATCGGCGTGGGTCTTGGCAAAAACCACCCTGCCCTCCGCCGACTCCACTCGGTGCGAGGACGCGAAATCCCCGCCGCCGAGCTGCCTGCACCGGAGGGCCGTCTGCCCCAGGGCGTCGGAGACGATCGCAAGGTCAAGTTCCACTACCTCAGTATCGTTGGCGGATCGCCGAGTCCACGCGTGGGAGCGTCGCATTGGCGTAGTGGCTGTGTCGAAGTGTCCCTTGACGCTTGCCTTGTTCGTCGTAGACCTACACGAGCGGGTTCAACGGAATCCGCCAGACGAAAAGGAAACTGCGATGCCCAACTATGTACTCACCTATCACGGCGAAATGGGTTCGATGCCCGACGACCCCGAGGTAATGGCCGGCGTCATGGCAGCGTGGGAAAGCTGGTACGGGGCCGTCGGTGCTGCTCTTGTCGACGGAGGCGCCCCCTTCGGCGAAACCTCGGCCATCGGCTCCGACGGGGCCACCGACGCCCCGGCCTCCCTCACCGGCTACACGATCATCAAAGCTGCCGACATGGGCGCAGCGAAAGAAATTGCCGCGGGCTGCCCCGTACTGGAGAACGGGCAGACGGTCCAGATCTCCCAATCGATTGATATGTGACGGCGATTACCCCAGATCGAGGCCCTTGGCCGCAAGTGGGGTGAGACGGAGGACCTCGGGCGGACCTGCCATCAGGCTGTTGAGACCGGCCATGGCGGCCGCCATCCGTTCACCCCGGCCATGGGCCTTCAGTGCGTCGCTATCGGTGTAGAGCTCGAAGAATCGATAGACACCGGGCTCGTCTCTGCTCCCGTGGGCGCTGTAGATTTCGCAACCGGGCTCTTCGTCGGCGGCATTGATCAACTCCACGATCCCTTCCCTGAGTTCGTGTTCCTTGCCTTCGGCGGCGGTGAGGGTGGCGATGAGCACGATCTTCTTCATCGGCTGAGACTACCCGCAGCGAAACTGGCGACCGAAACGACGTGTACGTTGCGGCCCACACCGCTTCCTCCTCAGTCGGGCGAGCCGAGAATGGAGGTCAGGTCCGTTCGGGTGTCGGTCGGATCGTCCAAGTGAGCAAGTCGGCGGTTCTGGGTGCCGAGCACGACGCCGATCACCACCACGATGACGCCGGCCCCGGTGACGACCAGGCGGGGGCTCGTGGCATCGGACAGGCGTGTTTGAAGCAGGGCCCCGATCGGGAATGAGCCGGTGAAGGTCATGATTCGAATGGCCATCACCCGACCCCTGATCTGCTCGTTCACGATGCTCTGAACGGCGGTGT
Organism: Acidimicrobiales bacterium; assembly: GCA_048550155.1. GTDB lineage: Bacteria > Actinomycetota > Acidimicrobiia > Acidimicrobiales > SZUA-35 > JABDIY01. The sequence goes on from JBLYYW010000303.1 coordinate 12,313, forward strand.
TGCTCGTGACCACGATCATCATGAAGCCGCAGCCGGCGAGAAGTAGACCGGCGGCGCCCTGAGCGACGGTGGTGGACGAACCGAAGATGATGATCGCAGCCCCATAGAAGGGAACCGAGAACCTGATCACCGATGCTCTTCGCAAGTCGCCGAACATTCCGCTCACCACCGGTACCGCGGTGACCGCACCCACACCCAACAAACCCGCCAGCAACCCGACGAAGCCCCGATCAACGACGTAGACCTTCTGCACGAACACGGCGGCGAAGTTGAGAAGCGGGAACCCCAGGAACGCGACCACAGCCGCAAGGCCTATGCCGACCCCGATGCCCGGCTGGGTGCGCACATACCGCACGGCTTCGACAAAACCTCGTCCCACCTTGCGTTGCACCGTGACCTGTCTGGTCTGGGCCGGTCGCACCAACGTGAGCGCGACGACCACAGCCCCATAGCTCAGGGAGTTGCCCAAGAATGCCCACGACGGTCCGGCAAGCGCCAGGATCAGCCCGCCCAGCGCCGGACCGATTCCGCGCGCCGCATTGAACTGGAGGCTGTTCATCGAGATCGCTGAAGGCAGGTCCTCGAGTGGGACCAGAAGGGGAATGAACGATTGCCATGCCGGAATGGTGAACGCCCCGAAAATACCGGTGAACGCAGCAACGGCAACGATCGCCGCCGGCTCGCGCACACCGGAAGTCCACACCACCCACAACCCGAAGGCAGCAAGGGCAGCACCGGTTTGACCGGCGATCAGCAGCTTGCGTCGTTCGAAGCGGTCGGCCAGATTGCCGGCCAGTGGTCCAAGGAGCATTGACGGGAAGATCCCGGCAAAGGTGGCGATTCCGGTCCAAAACGCCTGGCCCGTGATCTCCAACAGCACCACCGGGAGGGTGATGTTCTGCAACCAGGTCCCCGAGTTCGAAACCAAAGCTCCGACCCAGAATCGGCGAAAGTCCTGGTGTCGAAATGCCCTGAAGCCGTGGCGGACGCCGCTGGACTGAAGTGACGGAACCGAAGCGGGAGCGCCAGAGGAGGTCACGCCAGCCAATCTATGGGCCTGTAGGTACGGTGAAGTACCTGAAGGTCAGGAGGTCGTCACCGTGCGCAGGCCGGTCCGGTACGACTCGTTGCCGGCGGCATCAAACGCCTTCACGTACAGCTGGTAGGTCCCCGCCGGCAGGTCGAAGGTCGCTGAGGTCGTTGGTGCCTCGCTCACGACGCTCTGGTCGGCAAAGTTGTAGACCCGATACCCGGCGACACCTACGTTGTCCGTTGATGGTCCCCACGAGAGGTCAACGGTTGTGCCGCTGACGCTGTTCACAGTGATCGCACCGGGAATCGACGGGCGTTCGGTATCGGAGGATCCGACGACATTGACGGTCCGGATCCCTGATCGGAATGAGAGGTTTCCGGCGGCATCAAGTGCACGGAGGTAGTAGCGGTACGTCCCGGGTGCGAGTGGCTCCAACCGCACCGTCAGGTCCGGGACCTCCACGATCAACCCGTTGGTGTCGGCGTCATAGATCCGATAGCCGGTGACACCGACGTTGTCGGTCGCTGGGCTCCAGCTGAGGTCGACGTAGTCATCCCCGATCTCTACGACGCTGATCGCACTGGCGAGGACGGGGCGTTCGTTGTCCACCACCGCACCGGTGACGGTGAAGGTGCGGAACCCGGTTCTGAATGATTCGTTCCCCGCTGCGTCAAAAGCTTTGGCGTACACCGAGTAATCGCCAGGAGCCAGTCCGGACAGCGTTGCCGAATTGGTGGGGACCTCCACGATCAGGGCATTCGACGTCGAATCGAAGATTCGGTAGCCCGCAACCCCGATGTTGTCCGAGCTGGGATTCCACTGCAGGTCTGCGCTATCGATCCCGATCGAAACCACCTGCACAGATCCCGGCACCGTCGGTCGTTCGTTGTCCACCACCGCACCGGTGACGGTGAAGGTGCGGAACCCGGTTCTGAATGATTGATTGCCGGCCGCATCGACTGCCTTGGCGTACACCGAGTAGTCATCGGGAGCCAGACCGGACAGCGTTATCGAATTGGTCGGGGTCGTCGCCAGTGGTGCGTTGGTCGTCGCGTCGTAGATGACGTAGTTGGCCACTCCGACGTTGTCGGTGGATGCAGCCCAGGAAAGATCCGCGGAATCGACTCCTATCGCATCGACAGAGATTGCACCGGGAATCGAAGGTCGTTCGGTGTCGGTGATGCCTGCTTCGCAGAGGCGGATGAAGCTGTCGACGGGATCGTCCCCGGCAAAGGTGAGGTCGCCGCCGAACCAGAGGCATCCGTTGGTGTCACCGTGGATCGCCCACACCCCTGCCCGGGCGGCTTCGATGTCGGGGCGGAACGACGAGATCCAGTCTCCGGTGTTCGCGTCGAACGCTGCGATCCACGTAGTGGGACCGGTTTGCAGAATCGGGGCGTCCGTTTCTCCGGCCGGTGCGGAAGGAAACCATCTGACCCCTGCTGCCGACTCCATGATCGCGTCGGTACGGCAGTGGCAACCTGCGTAGACCCGGTCGCCGACTACTTCGAGATCCTGGTAATCGCCACGAGGATCGGCCAGATGGAATCGATGCAGCGACAGATCGGATTCGTTGAGTACCTGTACGAAGTGTTCACTCCCCGAAATCCACACGTACCCGTTGGCCACGACGACGTCGTACAGGTACTGGCGGGTGCTGTTGAGAGTATTGGGCTGGATGTCTTGAACCCCTTGGACCAAGGCTCCAGTCGTACCGTCGAGCGCCGCAAAACCGTTGACTACAGGAGTTCCGTCGACTTCGGTGAGGTAACCGGCCACGTACACCCGGTCCAGATCGGGGCTGGGAGCGATGCCCCACACCCCTCCGCCGGTGATGACCGGTCGCCAGCTGGGGTCGTGGCCACCGGTGGTGACATCGAACCGAAGCGCCCGCCAGGCGGCGTTGTTGCCGCTGCTCGAGATCACGCTGGTGAAGCTGCCGGCGACGTACAGCCAGTTGCCGAGAACCTGCAAAGACCTGACCGAGGGAGCACCGTTGATATCACCGGTCCAGGACGAATCGACCGCGCCGGAGGTTGCATCGAGCGCCACGAGAGCATCGATGGCCTGGCCGTTCACGGTGGTGAACTCACCGCCGACGAACAACGTGGTGCCATCGGGCGAAGCCGCCAGGTCATGCACCACACCGTCGAGATCAGGGGTGAAGGTGTCGATGTACTGGCCGGTGCTCTCGTGGAAGGCCGCGAGGTAGGGCTGGTCGATCGAGACCGCACCGTCTGTGACCTCCTGGAACCGGCCGCCGACATAGATACGATCGCCAATCTGTTCGATCGCCCACACTTCGGTCCGGATCCGGGGGCTGCCGGGCGCCAGATCGGTGCCGTCGACTCCCCACGGCAGATTGTTGTTGTCGCCCAGTTCTGCAGCAGCCGGCTGGGCGATACCCAACACGCTGGTCAATATCGCCACACACACCAGAACGGCTGTCGTTCGACGTGAACTCATCCGAGGCCTCTTTCTTTTTGCTCGCCATCGCCGAGAGTACCGGGTCGCCGACGGCAAAAGGGGACATGATGTTGGGTCGATTACTGTGCCGGGGCGATCCATTCGCCCCATGCGCTACCGTGTCGGTGTGTGAAGTTCACCGGGGGTATTGGGATGAACGCGGAGCGGCGTCACTCACACGATCAGATCAGGTCTCAGATGCTTTCCATCGTCGGCCTTGGCGGCCTCATGCTGGTCGTCGCCGTGCTCGTGGGCCGGGCTCTGGGAGTTGGTCCGGTGAGGGACTGGCACGAATCCACCTTCGCTCCGGTTGTGGAGGCCTTGCAGCGCAGTGACGCTCTGGTTGACGTCAGCGCGGTGGTGACCGACATGGGACATCTCAATCTCAACTACCTCATGTTGGCGGCGCTCGGGGTTGCTGCCTGGCTGCGGCACGGCACCGATGGCCGAGCCTGGGTGATCGGTCTTGCCGTGACCGCGCTGGCGCTGCGACCGTTTCAGGCGATTGTCAGCCGGCTGGTCGACGGTTCGGCCCCGTTCTCGCCGCTGGTTGTTGGCGTTGCAGGACCCTACTTCTCCGGCGGAGTCTTCCGCGTGACCTTGATCGCGGCCCTCGCCGCGCTGGTGTTCCAACGCTCGGTTCGGTTTGTGGTCGCTTTTGCTGTCGTGGCTGGTGTGGTGGAGGGGGTCACCCGTCTTGCCTTGGGTAGGCATTGGCCTCTGGATGTCGTGGCCGCGATCCCGGTTGGGCTCGCCGTGGCATTCGTTGTGGCGCAGGCGGTCGAACTGCTGGCGCATCAACTGGCCGATCCAGACCGCGTCTAGGAGGCCGGGTTCACCGGGCTCGAAACTGACGCCTGTTGCATCGCTTCGTCAATTCTGCGGAAGAGCGGTCGAGCGAAGATCAGCAGCGATCCCACGACGGTGCCAGAGACGACGTAGACCCACTGGGGTCCGAAGCGTTCGGCGATGACACCACCGAAGAGTGCCCCCAAGGGCTGGAAACTCCACGCAAGGAAAAGGTACGCCGTCATCATGCGGCCGAAGATCTGATCATCGACGAGTCGCTGACGGACCGTGCCGCTGATCACGTTCCAGGTCGGATCCGAGATGCCACCGAACACGACGGCCAGCACGGCCATCGGAACGAAGGTGGAGAAACCGAAGATGAATGCCTGCACGCAGAACGCCACCACGCTCACTTTCATGCTGGTGCCGTGGCTTGTCTTCTTGACCAGAGCGAGCACGAAGAACGACATTGTGACCGAAGCGACAGCGTCTCCGGTGAGGAGCAATCCGTATTGGAATTCGCTCAGGCCGAAGCGTTCGGTCGCCAGAATCACGAAGATCGCGTTGCCAGCCTCGCCGACGAAAGCGAATGCGGCCACGGTGAGGGCCAGAGGTCGTAGGACGGGATGGTTCCACACGTAGCTGAGCCCGGTCATCATCTGGCGGAGGAACGAACCCGCATCTGGGTCGATGTCGGGCTTGAACGTGCCGCGCAAGTTGGCGAGCAGACCGATGGTGAGCACATAGAGGCCGGCGGCAGCAAAGAACGGAATCGATGGGTCGAGCTGGAACAGGAACGCTCCAACCGGCGGGCCGATGAAGGTGTTTGACACGGTCTCGCTGGCTCGCAGTCTGCTGTTGGCAACTTCGAGATGGTCGAGGCTGACCACATCACGAACGACGGCCGGGAGGCCACCATCGGTCATGACCTCTCCCATCCCGACAACGAATGCCCCGACCGCCAGGAGGAAGATCGATGCGGTGTTGGTCACCACCGAAAACCCGATCCCGACCAATGCCGTCGCTCGGCCCAACTGTGCGATCATGGCGATGTGCCGCCGGTCGAATCGATCGATCAGCACGCCCGCTGGCAGGCCGATGACCAGGAACGGAAGAAACCGGAACGCAGCCACCAACGCAACCAGTCGTGCGTCGTCGGTGAGGCTGATCGCCAACAACGGAAACCCCACGAGTGTGAGACCGTCACCGAGGTTGGACGTGGTGAATGCCGACCACAACGCCCAGAACCTCTGCCCTAGCGCCGAGTCGCTCACCGGTCGAGCCTATGGCGGACCGACCGATCGACGCATCTGAAATTCGCTGAGAAAGAGGGGTGGAGGAAACTACGGTTGATGCAATGGACCGATCGCGGCATTGGAGCGCCCTGATCGGGTTGTTGACCCCGCACAAGGGTCGGGTGGCAGTGATGAGCGGTGTGCTTTCGATTGCGGGTTTGCTGCCGCTGGCTGGCCCGCTGATCATTGCAGTCTTCATCGATGACGCCGCTGCCGGTGCTGGCGTCGGGCGCCTGGTGTTTCTGGCCGGTTTGTATGTGGGCGTGGGCCTGGCCCGCCAGCTGATGGCGATGGTTGTGGCCTGGACCGCGACCGACTTGGCTTGGCGGGTCACCAACGAACTGCGATCAACTCTGACCCGGCATGTGTTGGGCCTCGATCTCGGCTTCCACCGCTCGACAAGCCCGGGTGAACTGGTCAGCCGGGTCGATGGCGATGTGACAGCGCTCAGCGAGTTCATCTCCAACTTCGCCGCCAAAGCTCTAGCCGCCCTGGTCACCCTCGTCGGGTTGTTGGTTGTGGTGTACTGGCGGAGCTGGCCGGTCGGCATTGTATTGACGGTGTACCTCTGCGTCGCCGTCGGGACCCTGTACGTGCTGCGGGACCGCGCAGTAGCCGAGGCTGCGTCGGAACAGGCTGCCACAGGTCGGATGCTCGGCGAGGTCGAGGAGCGGCTCAGCGGGGCCGACGATCTCCGCAGCAACGGAGGCGGAAGTCATGCGGTGGCCACCTTCCAACGAGCCAGTGCCAACGTTCTGGCCTCGGCCCTTTCGCGTGAGCGTCAGGGGGTCGGGCTGTGGATAATTTCCAACGCAGTTTTCGTGACCGGCGGCCTGCTCGTGTTGGCGGTCGATGCGGCCCTCCTGAGCCGGGGGACCATCACCCTGGGCACGGCGTTCTTGCTGTTCCAGTACACCCAGATCCTGCGGACCCCACTCGATCAGTTGTCCGATGAGACAGAGCGAGTTCAACGGGCCGCCGGCGGCATGACCCGCACCCTGGCCTTGCTCACCGAAACGTCGGTTGTCACCGACACCGGTACTCAGCAGCTCCCTGACGGATCCTTGGGTGTCCGCCTCGACTCGGTGAGTTTCCATTACGCCGATGAAGAAGTCCCCAGCCGGGTCCTGAGCGACGTGTCGTTCTCGTTGGGTCCGGGGCGCTCGTTGGGCGTGCTGGGCCGCACCGGAAGTGGCAAGACCACCTTGGCTCGCCTTCTGCTCCGGCTGGTCGATCCGGCCGAGGGCACGATCTCACTCGGCGGCGTGCCGCTCGACTCGGTCGCCGTCGAACAGCTCCGCGAACGGACCGGCGTCGTGTCACAGGATGTTCATCTCTTCGCGGCGTCGATTCGTGACAACCTCACCCTGTTCGACGACGGCATCACCGACGACGAGGTGCGAGCAGCGCTCGACGCGCTGGATCTGCTGGACTGGATCGAGGGGATGCCCGGTGGGCTCGAAACCACGTTGGGTCCAGGCGGCGCCGGTTTGTCCGGCGGCGAAGGCCAGCTGGTCGCTCTCGCCCGGCTGTTCCTTCGTTCTCCCGACTTCATCCTGCTCGACGAAGCATCGTCGCGCATCGACCCGGTCACCGAGGATCGAGTGATTCACGCCATCGATCGTCTGCTCCAGGGTCGCACCTCAATTGTGATCGCCCATCGGCTGTCCACCGTCGCTCGCCTCGATGAGATTCTGGTCCTCGATGACGGTGAGATCGTTGAGCACGGACGAACCGAAGATCTGCGGGGTGACCCGAACAGTCGGTATTCCCAGCTGTTGGCCGTTGGTTCACATGCCGCGGTCGACGAGGTGTTGTCGTGACTCCGTCAACGATTTCGGCCGAGCAGAGCCTCTCGCCGTTCAGGTTTGGGTGGCGTACCGGCACGTTCAGGCCCAGGCTTTGGGCGTGGTCCTGGATCCTGTGGACTGCGTTCGTGATGCTGCCGCTGCTCACCGGATGGCTTCTGAAGCTGACCTTCGACGCGCTCAGCTCGAATGAGTCAATCACCGGGCTGCTGGTGCTGCTCGGGCTGAGCGAAGCGGTCCGGTGGGTTGTCTTTGCCATCGCGGTGTACGTGGTCGTCCGCTGGTGGGTTGCCGCGCTCACCATGATTCGCACCAATATGTTGGAAGCGCAGACGGTCAGCGGTGGACCGCGGGCCGCTACCTTGCCGGACAGTCCCTCAGAGGCGATCTCACGGTTCCACGATGACACCCGAGACATGGTGCTGTGGGCCGACTCTTGGGTGGACGGAGCCGGTTACATCATCTATTCCGCCGGCGCGCTCTTCATCATGTCCACCATCGACCGAAGGGCCGCACTGGTGGTCCTCGTCCCCTTGGTTCTGGTGACCGTCATCACCCGCTACCTCACCCCTCGGCTGCACGCTGCCCGTCTGGCCGACCGCAGGGCCAACGGCAGAGTCACGTCCTTTCTGGGCGAGACGTTCAGCGGCATGCTCGCATTCCGGTTGGCCGGGCGAGAAGAGGCGGCCATCGCCCGCCTGGAACAGCACACCGCGATCCGACGGGGGACAGCGGTTCGTGACACCGTGCTGCGGCAGGCCATCGATGGGATGTCGTCCTCAACCGCCGACGTCACCATCGGACTCACGTTGCTGGTGCTGGTTCCCGAGGTTCGGTCTGGCGCATTCACCGTTGGCGATCTGGCGCTTTTCGTGGCCTATGCCACCCAACTGGGAGAGTTGCCGCGTTTCATCGCCCGGTTGATCACCGCCCGCGAGCAGGCCATCGTTTCGTATGGGCGGTTGGGAGAAATGGTCGCTCCGGGCCGGGCACGCGACGTGGTCGACCATCGGCCGGTGACGATTGAGCCCTACGAGACCATGCTGCAACGGCGACCGGATCCGGTTCGGATACCGCTCGAACGCCTCGAGGTGCGTGATCTCACGGCCCGGTATCCGAGCACCGGCGATGGGATTCACAACGTCAACCTGACCTTCGAACGAGGCACCTTCAACGTGGTCACCGGCCCGGTCGGGGCCGGAAAGTCGACGCTGTTGCGGGCCCTCGTCGGGTTGATCCCGTTCGACCAGGGAGCGATCTTCTGGAACGGCGTCGACGTTTCCGACGCCGCAGCCTGGTTCGTGCCACCAAACTGCGCCCATCTACCCCAGGTACCGAACCTGTTCAGTGAGTCGTTGGCCGACAACATCTCCCTCGGCCGGGATCGTGCCAACCTGGGCGAGATTCTCGACCTGACCACGATGACCCGCGATCTGGAGGAGATGCCCGAAGGGCTCGACACGATGGTCGGAGCACGGGGTCTGCGCCTCTCGGGTGGTCAGGCTCAGCGAGTCGCCACCGCCCGGAGCCTGCTCACCCACCCTGAGCTGCTGGTGGTCGATGATCTGTCCAGTGCCCTCGATGTCGCCACCGAAAAGGAACTGTGGGATCGCCTCGGCGACCTGGGATCCACGACCGTCATCGCGATCTCCCAGCGTCAGTTGGCGATCGACCGAGCCGACCAAGTAATCACGATGGCCGCGGGCCGGGTTTCCTCGGTTCAGCGACGGGCGAAGATCTCGGGCAATAGGTGAGGAACAAGCGGCCGTCGGCTTCGTTCACGGCCCGGACCCCCAGTGGTTGACGGACAGGTTTGCGGGTGGGCTCTCCGGTGCGGAGGTCGAAACGTCCGTTGTGTTTGGGACATTCGATCTCACAGCCCAACACGAGTCCCGAGGCGAGGTCGGCTTCGCCATGGGTGCACATCCGGTCGGCCAGGATATGGTCGCCGTCCTCGGTTCTGGCCAAGACGAAGTCGACACCATCGATCAGCACCGGCCGCAGGTCTCCGGGAGCCATGTCGGCCGGTCCCAGGTCGGTTCGCCCGCTGTCGCCGGCCCACTCGGTGATCTGCACAATCTGGGCGCGCCTTCCCGGGACATCGGGTATTTGGCGGTCTGGGATCTCCCAATCGGGATCGACGCTCTGGTGCTTGAAGGCGTTGATGATTTCGGCGTAGGTATGGATGGTGTTCGGGTTCGGGGGTGGAAGCTGATCTTTGATCTCGTCGTGGAGGCGAGGAAGTGCGTGGTAGGGGACGGTAGGGAACATGTGATGTTCGATGTGATAGTTCATGTTCAGATACAGGAACCGGAACACCGGGTTCATCAGCACGGTGCGGGTCGAATAGCGGTGATCCAGCACGTTCTCCTGCAACCCGGCGTGTTGGGTGATACCGAAGAAGATGTAGAACCAGGCACCGTAGAGTGTGGGTCCTCCCACGAACAGCACCGGCCAGATGGTCCAGGTAGCCAGCGACGCGACGATCGCAGCGGCCCAGATGAGCGTGTAAACCCGGGCGTGGCGGATCATCCGCCCGTGGTCCTCCGAAGGAACGAGCTCGATCGTGTTTGCGTCGAGGTGCCCGAGCGCAGTCTTCACAGTGCCCACCATGCCGAGCGGACCGTTCTTGACATTGCTGAACAGCAGGGCCGCCGCGCCGAAGCTCGGCGGCCTCGGAAACACGATCTCCGCGTCACGGCCTCGGATGATCGTGTCGGTGTGGTGTCGGAAATGGGACCAGCGCCAAAACAGCGCCTGCCGATTCAGCATGAAGCTGGCCGGGAAGTAGACCAGATCGTTCAGGAAGTTCGTCCTGAACGCAGTGCCGTGCCCGCACTCGTGCCAGCGGGCATCGGCTGCGCCCCCCGTCAACGCCCCGTACAACAAGAACGCCGGTATGGCCCACCAGCTGTCTCTGACGTTCCAGGCCAAGAGTCCCGAAGCGATGATGAGGCTGACCCACAGTGCGGTGTCGAACCCAGCTCGAGCGTTGGTTCGGACCGAGAGTTCGGCCAGACGCTTGGGATCGATGTCGGCCTGAAACCAGCGTCCGTTGGCCAGGCCGTTGGTCAGAGCAGCTTCGGCCTCGGCACCCTGCAGCGAGTAGTCGCGTTGGGTGGTCTGAACCGCAGTCATGCCACGATCGTAGTTGTACGGGAGGACAGGCGAAAAAGACCGTCAGAGGTCGGCGTTGCGATGGGGCTGCAACCGTTCGGCGGCAGCTTCGGTGAAACGGTCCAGGATCATGGCGAGGACGACAAGGGCGACCGCAACTTCGAAGCCAAGTCCGAAGCGGCTGCGCTTGAGGACCACCACGGTCTCGAATCCGAGCGCACCCCCTCCGACGAGTCCCGAGATGATCACCATCGCCAGAGACATCATGATCACCTGGTTGACACCCGCCATGATCGTCGGAGCCGCCAGGGGAATGCGCACCCCGAAGAGGGTCTGTCGGGGAGTGGCCCCAAATGTTCTCGACGCTTCGAGGCTTTCGGTGGAGACCTCGCGTATGCCGAGCGCGGTTATTCGGACACCCGGAACCATGGCGTACAAGACGGTGGCCATGATGCCAGGTACAACGCCGACGGTGAAGAAGATCACTGCGGGGATGATGTAGACCAGTGAGGGGATGGTCTGCAGGCCATCCAGGACCGGCCCCAATGCCGCCTCGACTCGAGGCTTGCGCCCGGCCCAAATTCCGATGGGGATCGCCAGTGCCAGCGCCAGAGCGGATGCGATGAGCACCTGCACCAGCGTGTCGAGGGAGAGCTCCCACAATCCGAGCAGCCCGACGACCAGTAACGCCGTGGCGGTGAAGAGGGCCAGCCCCCAGCCCTTCACCCTCCAGCACGCCCACGCAGCGGCGTAGATCACCACAGGCCAGGCCAGTGTCTCGGTCAAGAGATCGCGGGCCGGCAGGTACAACCAAGTGACGATCCAGTCGCTGAAGGGACGGGTCAGCCAACGGAGATTGTCTCTGATCCAGGTGACGACGTCGTCGATCGGATCGAAAAGAGTCCAGTCGAAGACATCGGGAAACGATCCCACGCCCAGGACGCGTCCGATAACGATCCCGAAGCCGAGGGCAACCGCCACGATCCCGACCCACGCTCTCGATTGACGTTGCAGCGGGTCACGTTCGGCGGCAGATTTCCACAGCCGGTCCAGCACCATGGCGACCGCCATGATCGCGAGTCCGGCTGCGATTCCACGCCCGGTTCGTCTCTGGTTGAGGCTTTGGAGCACCGGCGACCCGAGTCCGTCCGCACCCACCAACGTGGCCAGCACCACAACGCCGAGAGCCAACATGATGGTCTGGGACAGGCCGGTGATGATCGATGGCACGGCCATCGGGAGCTGAACCTTTGTGAGGGTCTGACGGCGAGTGGCCCCACACATCTGCGACGCCTCCACAGCGTGGGCGGGAACCGATCGAATACCCAATGTTGTGAGCCGCACCACCGGCGGCAACGCATAGATCAATGTGGCGACAGCACCGGGAACGTTGCCGATGCCGAACAACATGAAAAGCGGCAGGAAGTAGACGAATGCCGGCACGGTCTGCATGATGTCGAGGAAGGGCCGGAGGACTGTTTCGAAACCGGGCTTGAGAGCAGCCAGTATCCCCAAGGGAAGTCCGATCACGACCGCGAGCAGGACCGCTGCCGACATCAGCGCCAGCGTCTGCATCGTTTCCTCCCACAGACCGATCAGACCGGTGTAGCCAAGGGCGATCACAACCGTGGCCGACGCCTTGTACATCCGCACACGCGCCGGGATCGCAGCTGCGAGTCCGATCACAACAAACCACGGCAGCCACAGCAGGAGGTCACTGATCCCGGTAATGATCGAGTTGATTGCCGAACTGACCGGTGTGAAGAACGCGGTGAAGGCCGGGTGGCTCGATCGATTCGAACGGAGCCAGTTTCCAGCATCGTCAATTGGGTTTTCAAAGGTTGTGTCCCAACGGGCCGGGAAGACATCATCGCCGGAGAACAGCAATTGCAGGATCACCCCGCCTCCGACCAGGGCAGCCAGTGGAAGCCACTTCCTCAGGTCGCGAGTGGTGAGGTCCGTTGGAAGGGTCGGAGCGGTCGCGGTCATCGTGCGGCCACCAGGATGTCGGTCACCACCCGACGGTCGACGACGCCGACGACGGCCCCGTCACGATCGGTAACGGTGATCGGATCGTTGTCCTCGAGCAAGAGGGGAAGCAATGACTCGACCGAACTGTCGCCGGAAACGGTTCGACGCCCTGCCGGTGCCGTTGCCGGCTTCATCACGTCGGCGGCGGTGAGAACCTTCACCTTGGGGATGTCCTCGGTGAATTCCTTTACGTAGTCGGTCGCCGGGGCAGTAATCAGCTCGCTCGCACTTCCCACTTGGTCGAACACCCCATCTTTCATGATGGCGATGCGGTCACCCAGTTTGATCGCCTCTGCAAAGTCGTGGGTGATGAACACGATGGTGCGCTGCATGTTCTGCTGCAGGTCGAGGAGTTGATCCTGCATGTCGCGTCGAATCAGCGGATCCAGAGCGCTGAACGGTTCGTCGAAGAACAGGATTTCTGGGTCGACCGTCAGCGCTCGAGCCAGTCCGACGCGTTGTTGCATTCCCCCAGAAAGCTGGCCGGGGTAGTGCTGCTCGTACCCCTGCAACCCCACTTCGCCGAGGACAGCGGATGCTCGTTCGAGCCGTTGGGCCTTCGGGACTTTCTGGATTTCCAGCCCGTAGGCCGCGTTGTCCATGACCGTCCGGTGGGGAAACAGGCCGAAGTGTTGGAACACCATCGAAAGCTTGCGACGCCGCACGTCTCGCAGATCTGCCTCGCTCATCAGCGTGAGGTCCTCACCATCGAGGAACACACTTCCTTCGGTTGGCTCGGTCAGCCGGGCGATGCAGCGGACGAGTGTCGACTTACCCGACCCCGACAAGCCCATGACAACGAATGTCTCGCCCTGTTTCACCGCCATCGAGACGTCTTTCACCCCGACCGTGCAGCCGGTCTGCTCCAGAACGTCCCTTCGTGACGAACCCCCTCGTGATAGCTGGACTGCGGCGTCTGTCTTGGAACCGAAGACTTTCCACACACCCCGCGCCTCGAGGCAGGTCGTTCCGGCAGGGCTGTCCACAGAGCAGTAGAGTAATCAGGATCGGCAATCGGTGCCGAAGAATGGGTAAGGGGAGTCCTGATGTTGAAGAGATGTATTGCACTGGTGACGATGCTCGCACTGGTTGCTGCGGCCTGCGGATCGGGGTCAGACAGCGAAGGCGCCGGCGGCGTCGATGAGAACAAGGAGACGATCACCCTCATCGTCAACCCGTGGTCAGCATCACGGCTCAACGTCGAAGTGGCCAAAAACATCATCGAATCCGAACTCGGCAATCCGGTGGAGATCTCCGAGGTCGATGAGAATGACGCAATGTTCACCGGTATGGCCGACGGCACTCTTGATGCCGTCCTCGAGATCTGGCCCTCGGGCATCACCGATGCCGAGAACGCATTCTTCGACGAGGGAACCGTCGAGAAGCTCGGCGATCTCGGAGCGATCGGCCGTATCGGCTGGTTCGTGCCGAGTTATGTGATCGATGAGAATCCGGATCTCGCTTCGTGGGAGGGCTACAAAGACCCAGCCAATGCAGCCCTGTTCGCGACCGCTGAGACCGGTGACAAGGGTCGCTTCCTGGGAACCGACCCCAGCTACTCCGAGTTCGACTCCCAGATCATCGAAAACCTGGGGCTTCCTTTCGAGGTCCAGTTCAGCGGCTCGGAACCTGCAACCGTGGCCGAGTTGGACTCCCGCGTCGCCGCCAACGAACCGATCCTCATGTACTGGTGGGAGCCCACGGCTGCGGTCTCCAAGTACGACCTGGTGAAGGTTGAGTTGCCTCCCTACAACGATGCATGCGGAGCTTCACAGGCCTCAGGTGATGGCGGCGTCGACTGCGACTATCCCGAGGACCCGATCATCAAGGCGGCCTCAGCCAAGTTGAAGGACAAGGACGCCGATGTGTACGCGTTCCTCAAGGCGTTCTCGCTCTCGAACGAAGATCAGCTCTCGATGCTTCCTGCGATGGAGATCGATGGCGAGGATCCCGCCGCGGTGGCTGCGGAGTGGGTCGACGCCAACGCTGACAAATGGAAGGCATGGTTGCCCTCCTAGGCGATCCGCGCTCCTACTGATTTCTGATCTCTTGAACCCTCGGACTGTTTGGTCCGGGGGTTCAGTTGTCTTGGTTACAGCCAGCAATCCAGCACTCCGTACACTTCGTCCATCGAGTCTTTGACCCCTGCTGCGAGCCATCTGCGCTCTTTGCTCAACAACCCGCAGGTTTCGCTCGATCAGATTGCTGCCGCGATCTCGGTCGGTGTCGACCGGGACGCACCACCCGAATTCGAGCTGCTTCAGGTCATGGATGCACTCGCCGGTGCTGCGCCACCGGCGAACGATGCCGTCGACGTGATGGCCTATGTGTTCGGAGAATTGGGTTTCGCCCCGAACGCTTCCAACTACTATTCGCTGTCGAACTCGCTGCTTCACAGGGTGCTCGAGTACCGGCGGGGCAACCCCATCTCTCTTGCGATCGTCGCAATCGAGATCGGAAAACGCCTCGGCGTCCCGCTGGTCCCCGTGGGGATGCCGGCTCACTTTCTCATCGGCCATGCGTCGGAGCCCGGCACTCAGCTCGACCGGTGGTTCGACCCGTTCGCTGCCGGACGTGAGCTGGGGGTGGGCGATGCCCGGGACATCTTCGATGCGATCACCCCTGCGAGCTCAGAGTTCGATGTGTCGATGCTAGGTGAGACCCCCCGCCCATTTGTCGCCGGCAGGATCCTGGCGAACATCAAGAATGCGGCTATCCGGTCTGGTGATATTCCCTCATTCATTGCCGCCAGTGAACTGGTGCTCGGTCTGCCCGGATCTGGGGTGACGGAGTACCGGGCGTTGGTCAGAGCTCTCGGGTCGAGCGGTCGTCACGATCGCGCCGTGGAGGTGTATCAATGGTTGGCCGAGAGTGACCCCGAGCACGAGCTGGAACACCGTCAGGCCGTCATCCGCCACGCGGCGTATCGAAACTGACCTTCGGAGATCAGTCGCCGGCGACGTAGTACATCCAAGTGCCGTCGGCGTCGATGCCGGTTCGGTATCCGATGTAGCCGATCTCGGCATAGGACTCGAAGTCGTCGCGGGTGTATCCGAGGTCGAGCAGCTCGGCCTGCATTTCGGGGGTGACGTCTTCCCAGAACTCGCCGGCTGCGCGTGGCCAGGACGCGAATCCCCCGTGGTCAAAGCCCGGCTGGACCGAAAGGTGTGCGAGCAGGATTGCGAGGATCGGTTCGTCGGAGGCTTCGGACGACTGCCACAACTCGATTGGATCCCCTCCACCGAAGGATGCCATGAAGGTCGGCGGCGTCAGTTCGTCCAGAGTGTCCCAGTCACAGGCGGCAAGCGCAGCCGTAATCGCATCGAAGGTGGCTCGCTGATCCGCGTTGAGACCAGCTGGGGCCGAAGGAACCGCCGCTCCGAACGAAGAGCAGGTCTGCGTTGACCCGACGACTGTGACTTCGCCGGTGCCGCTGTTGATCCGAACCGAGACTGGATCAGCGGTGAAGATCGCCGTACCCACCATCACTTTGTCGACCAGATCCCAGCCGAGATCTTCCAACACGATCGGTTCGGGTGTCAGGGCCAACGGTTCGAACCCGCTTGCGGGTGCTCCGAGTTCGGACCCGATACTCATTTCGAGAAAGGTGCCACTGCAGGTGGAAAGTCTCGTCAGCACGCCTTGTGGACCTGGATGGTAGCTGAATGCTCCTGGTCGCTCGCCATAGTCGTGGATGATGATGCCGTCGCGGGCGAAGGCCAGATCTTTCATGCCGCAATCGATACTTGCCTGTGCCCGGCTGATGTAGTCGCCTTCAGCAATGCTGCTCGAGTACAGCACGACCCAGGAGTCGTCGATCGGCGTTCCTACCAACGTGGGTCGAGGTTCGGTAACTTGAGCGGGTCCCGTAGTGGTCGTCACAGCGGCGGCTGTGGTTGGAGCGGTGGAGGTTGGGGCGGGCGTGGTGGTCGTAGTTGCCTCAGCCGCGACGTCGATGTTCTGATCGCCATCGCCAGCTGTCGAGCTCAGGACAAGCGCGCCCCCGACGAGCACAACGAGCGCAGCAGCGGCTACTGCGAGAGAGCGGATCGTGCCGTGGGCAGGACTGCTCGCTCGATTAGCGGTCTGGTTGGACAGGCCCGTGTTGAGCTCATCCCAGAACCCGGGTCCGTGAAGCGGGGGAGGAGCGAGCCGGTCGAGGGCTTCTGTGATGTCGGGATCCTGGATTGGTTCGTTCATCGGTTCGTCTCCGGAGTGGGGGAGTTCGGATTGAGTGCGGCCTTGAACGCGGTGCGAGCTCGGCTCAATCTGCTGGCGACGGTTCCGGGCGTGATGTCCATCACGTGTGCGACTTCGTCATAAGAGAGACCCTCGCGGTCGACGAGCAGAAGCGCGGCCCGGTGGTCCGGCGTGAGCGAATCGAGGGCGTTCCTCACCTCGTCGTGGCGCTCGACTACCTCGGCTGTTTCCAGGACGTCCGGTTGATCTGGTACCACATGCAGCCCCACCTCACGGCGCCGATCTCGTCGTCTGATGTGGTCGATACAGGTCGTGTACACGATGCGGTAGAGCCAGGTGCCGAACGCAGACTCCGAGCGGAACGAGGACAGGCCAACGTACGCCTTCAGGTAGGCATCCTGGAGAGCGTCGTCCATCTGAGATCGAGATCCCAGTAGCTGGTAGGCAAGTCCTCTCATCTTGTGGTCCTGTTCTCGTACGAGCGTGGTGAAGGCCGTGTGATCTCCGGCTCGAGCGC
This sequence comes from Acidimicrobiales bacterium, assembly GCA_048550155.1. Lineage (GTDB taxonomy): Bacteria > Actinomycetota > Acidimicrobiia > Acidimicrobiales > SZUA-35 > JABDIY01. The sequence continues at coordinate 29,569 of JBLYYW010000303.1, forward strand.
GTCTCACCAGGTCGGTATCGCTCTCGGGTTCAACCATGCGCGGTCCTCCGCTCGCCGGAAAGGCTCTCACAGGTCCTTGGACGACCGGCGAGATCCAATCGTTCCATCGATGCAGAACAAATCCGGTGAATCTCCTTTTCGGCGAGAACCTGTGCTGGCAGAGTGAGGGCCATGACTCCGGGTTCCCGTCCACACGTCGTGATTGTTGGTGGCGGTTTCGGCGGAGTTGAAGCGGCCCGGGGTCTTGCCAAGGCGGACGTTGACATCACACTTGTAGATCGGCGCAATCACTTTCTGTTCCAACCCCTGCTGTATCAGGTGGCGACCGCAGGCCTGAACCCGGGTGATATCGCGACGCCCATCCGTTCGATCCTGCGCCACCAGGAAAATGTGACCGTTCTCTTGGGCGAGGTGATCTCGGTCAATCTGGACTCGTCGTTGATCGCCATGGCTGACGGTTCGCAGCTGGGCTTCGACTATCTGGTGTTGGCTGCCGGTACTCGCCACAGCTACTTCGGGAACGATCAGTGGGAGTCTCACGCTCCCGGGCTCAAGAGTGTCGAGGATGCGCTGGAGATCCGCCGAAGGGTATTGATGGCATTTGAACGGGCCGAACGGATCCAAGCTGGGCCTGAACAGGATGGCGAACTGACTTTTGTGGTGGTGGGTGGTGGCCCGACCGGTGTGGAGATGGCCGGCGCCATCGCCGAGATCGCATTCAAGGTGCTTCGTAGGGACTTTCGGAGGATCGACCCTGCCGATGCCAAGGTGATCCTTCTGGAGGCTGCCGATCGCCTGCTATTGGCCTACCCCCCTTCACTGAGCAAGAAGGGCCGGCGACAACTCGAGCGGCTCGGCGTCGATGTCCGGACCGGAACCCGCGTGGAGGGAATCGACCACGAAGGGGTCACCACCAGCGCCGGGCGAATCAACAGTCGGACCGTTGTGTGGGGCGCCGGCAACACCGCCGCTCCGGTGGCCACGACGCTGGGGGTCGAGACAGATCGCGCCGGACGGGTGATCGTCGCATCCGATTTGTCCGTCCCTGACCATCCCGAGGTGTTCGTGGTCGGCGATCTCGCTGCGGCCGAGTCCCGGGGCACGCCGGTGCCCGGTGTCGCTCAGGGGGCCTTGCAGGGCGGTACCCATGCAGCCAAGTGCATCGTGGCGGATCTCAGTGGCCGCAGTCGGATCGACTTCAGGTACCGGAACAAGGGAGAGCTGGCGACAATCGGTCGATCTTCAGCTGTCGGAGTGATCCGGGGAGTGCGACTGTCGGGTTGGATCGCCTGGATGGCGTGGTGGCTGGTGCACATCTTCTTCCTGATCAACTTCAGGAGTCGAGCGATCGTGCTGTTCAGCTGGTCATGGAGTTACCTGACGTTTCAACGCGGCGCCCGGCTGATCACCGGATCGTGGGAGGCACTCCGACGCTGATCAGGGTTGACGGGACGCGCGTCGCCACCGTCGCACTTCATCGATGGTGACCCCCACAATGGCCAGGCTGACCAGGATGAACCCAATCGGCAGCCAGTCCGACGACGGCCGTCGAACCTCCGCAGGGGCCGGTTCCACGACGCTTGGTTCAAGCACCACAATCTGGCTTGTGACAGCTCGGTCTCGGACCAGCGCCTCGCGGGTGTCATCTTGGGCGGCTACGAGCGGTCGCTGGTCAAGGATCCGTCCGGGTTCGACCCGGACTACCAGTGCAGCCGGCTCTACCGTCTCGTCGGCGGACCGAGTGGAGACGATGAGACCTGCTGCTACGAGGACTGCAACGACGATCACAGCCGTGGCGACGCCCTTTAGGGCCCTACTGGAGGCTGATGGTCGGTCGTTCTCGGGCGCAGCGTCCAGCGTGGCGTCGGGAGAACATTCACCGTCGTTCAAAGGAGGCCGCACGATCTCCAGGGTGTCGGCAACGGTCTGCCAGTACAACAGGGCGAACGGCCCACCCCGGTGAGGTATCCCGGACTCGGTCGAAGTCCGCGGGGCCGTTAGTCTGGCCACGTGTTCCCCCAACGCAGACTGCGCCGATTGCGCCGAACCGAACCGCTCCGCCGCATGGTGGCCGAAACCTCACTGACAGTTGACGATGTGATCGCACCGCTGTTCGTCAGCGAAACGCTGTCCGAGCCGCGAGAGATTCCGTCGCTTCCTGGAGTGGTACAACACTCCCAGGATTCGCTCCGAGCTGAGGTGGAGAGGCTCGCCGGACTTGGGGTCCCGGCCGTCATCCTGTTCGGGTTGCCCGAGAAGAAGAATCCGACCGGCTCGGAGGCTGCGAATCCCACCGGTGTGGTTCAGGTGGCGTTGTCGAACCTTCGGACCGACCTGGGCGACGACATCGTGTTGATGGCCGACCTGTGCGTGGACGAGTACACCAGCCACGGTCACTGCGGGATTGTTTCGGCCGACGGAGTCGTGGACAACGATGCAACGTTGGAACTCTATGCCGATATCGCCGTCGCCCAGGCAAACGCCGGTGCCGACATCTGTGCCCCTTCGGGAATGATGGATGGCCAGGTGCTCGCCATCCGCGATGCCCTCGATTCCGAGGATCACACCGACGTGGCGATCATGGCCTATGCCGCCAAGTACGCCAGCTCGTTTTACGGGCCATTCCGTGACGCGGTCGATGTCACCATTGCCGACGGCGGTAACCGGAAGGGATATCAGCAGGACTACCGCAACGCTCGGGAAGCGATCGAGGAGATCTCATTTGATCTCTCCGAGGGGGCCGACATGGTGATGGTCAAGCCCGCTCTCGCCTACCTCGATATTGTCGCTGCGGCGCGGGCGGTCACCAATGTTCCGGTCGCGGCGTATCACGTCAGTGGGGAGTACGCGATGGTCAAGGCCGCGGCCGCCAACGGGTGGATCGATGGTGATGCTGCCATGTTCGAGATCCTCACCAGCATCAAACGGGCCGGTGCAGACCTGATCCTCACGTACTTCGCAGCCGATGTCGCCCTGGAGCTGGCCCGATGATGTATTCCTCGAACGAGGAGGCATTCGAAGCATCCAAGAGGGTGCTGGTCGGGGGAGTGAACAGCCCGGTACGCAGTTTCGGCTCGGTCGGTGGAACCCCGTATGTCGTCGATCGGGGTGAAGGTGCCCACATCTACGACATCGAAGGTAATTGCTACATCGACTACGTCCAGAGCTACGGGCCGTCGATTCTCGGCCATGCCCATCCGTCCGTGGTTGCTGCCATCACCGCAGCTGCCGAGCGGGGAACCAGTTATGGCGCGCCGACGGTTGGTGAACTGGAACTCGCCGAGTTGGTGGCCGAGCGGATCCAGGGCCTCGAGATGCTGCGGATGACTTCCAGCGGGACCGAGGCTGCGATGTCGGCCATTCGGCTGGCCCGTGGCGCCACCGGACGGGCCAAGATCGTCAAGTTCGACGGGAATTACCACGGCCACGTCGACGCCCTCCTTGCCAAGGCCGGGTCGGGTGTTCAAAACCAAGGGCTCAGCGGGTCTGCTGGCGTACCCGACTCGGTTGTGGCCGACACGATCGTGTTGCCCTACAACCAAGTTCCCACCCTCACCGACGACATCGCGGTCGTTGCCGTCGAGCCGATCGCCGCCAACATGGGGCTGGTTCCACCCGAACCCGGATTTCTACAGGGACTGCGCGACGAATGTGATCGCGTCGGCGCCATATTGTTGTTCGACGAAGTGATCACCGGCTTCCGCCTCGCCTACGGCGGTGCGGTCGAATGGTCTGGGGTGACCCCAGATGTGTGGGCTTTCGGCAAGGTGATCGGCGGTGGGCTGCCGGTGGGCGCCTTTGGCGGTTCTCGTGACGTGATGAGCCACGTGGCTCCGCTGGGACCGGTCTACCAAGGTGGCACCCTCAGCGGGAATCCACTTGCGGTCGCTGCCGGGCGGACGACGCTCGAGTTGCTCGACCGGGCTGCCTATACCGAGCTCACCGCGAAGGCCGAAAAGTTGGCCGCGGGGATCCGAAGCGCATTTGCCTCGACGTCGATTCCCGTCCAGGTCCCTCAGGTTGGACCGCTGCTCGGGTTCTTCTTCGCCGATTCCCCGGTGGTCGACAACGATGGAGCAACGGCGTCAGCCCAGACCGGTCATTTCGCCCCGCTGTTTCATGCGCTGCTGGCGCAAGGTGTCGCCCTGGCTCCCGGTCCGTACGAGATCATGTTCCCCAGCCTGGCTCACAGCGACGAGGTTCTCGACCGGACCATCGAAGCATTCCACCGCGCTGCGGCGTCCCTCTGAGGTCCGTCTTACTCGTTGCCTTGCACTCGACTCCGTCGAGAAGGTCGTCGACTAGGAGATCAGCCGCCTGTTGAGGTGAGAGGGTTGTGCAGAATTCACCGTGCAAGCTGGCGACGCTGAGCTGGTGGACCAGCTCGGGGTCGTGGCAGGGAGAACTTCAGAGGTGACGCTGCTTCCCGGGAGTCGTGCCTGGTGAACGCCACCATCGATCATCGCTGGTCAAGGTGGAGGCGGCGGGTCGCTTTGTCGATCGGTGGGTGGTACACACACGCCATGAGTGGTGTGAGTTCCATGACTGGCACTCTTCGGAGAGTTGGCATGAGGCGACCGGGCGCGATTCTCAGTGCCGACCCCCAGACCTGGCACTACGCCAAGCCCCTGGATCCCGATGCCCTGACCGCCCAGTACAACCGTTTCGTCTCGTTGGTCGAGGCGTCGGGGGCGGAGATCGTGTGGTTGCCAGATGATCCATCCGACGGACTGGCTGACTCGGTGTTCACGTACGACCCATCCTTCGTCTTCGCCGATGGGGCGGTGATCATGCACCCCGGCAAAGAGCTGCGGGTCCCTGAGGCCGAGTTGCACCGTCGTTTCTACGAGTCGAACGACATTCCGGTCATCGGCGAGATCACGTCACCGGGCCTGATCGAGGGAGGCGACTGTTACTTCCTCGACGCCACCACGCTGGCCGTCGGCCGAGGCTTCCGAACCAACCAAGAGGGCATTGATCAGCTGCGCGCCATCGTGGAGCCC
>JBLYYW010000304.1:0-2995 GCA_048550155.1 Acidimicrobiales bacterium
ACCTTCTTGACGAAGAGATGGAGCGGTATCGACGCACCATTACCGCCGCAGAGGTGCGACCTCTGTTGGCGTCGCTCTACCGCAGCGCCGAGGCCGATCGGTCCCGCGAGGTCCAGCGCCTCCACAAGTTCCATGACCTCACCGATGAGCAGTGGGACGCGGTGGAGGCCGCCAGCAAGGCGGTGCTCGTCAAGCTGCTGCACACACCGTCCACGGCCGTGCGACAAGCTGCCGGCACGCACCGAGGGGATCGGCTGGCCGAAGCGATCCGGGAGCTCTTCGACCTGTCGTGAGTTTGAGGTTGGCGACCCGCCAGTCTCCCTTGGCGCTGTGGCAGGCGAACGAAGTAGCCAGATTGCTCACCGCTGCCCACCCGGGGTTGGAGGTCGACCTCGTCCCCACCTCCACCACCGCCGATGAACGATTGGATCTCTCGATCGCCGACTTGGGTGGAAAAGGTGCGTTCGCAACCCAGGTACAGGCGATGGTCGCTGCCGACCTTGCCGATGCTGCGGTGCACTCGGCCAAAGACCTCCCTTCCACCACAACGCCCGGCCTGATGCTGGCGGCAGTGCCGGAACGAGGAAACCCGTTCGATGTTCTCGTGGGATCTCCGCTGGATGGGCTCGCCCCAGGGGCCATGGTTCGCACCGGGTCGGCCAGACGGCGAGTCCAGCTCCACGCAGCCCGACCCGATCTGCGGTTCGAGGAACTGCGGGGCAACATTCAAACCCGCTTGGACAAGATCCCTGCCGGTGGGGCGATCGTCATGGCGGCGGCTGCGTTCGAGCGAATGGCCATCGTCGATCCAGAACCCCACCAGCTGCCACTCGCCACTATGGTGCCTCAGGTTGGCCAGGGTTCTTTGGCCATCGAATGTCGAGTCGAGGACCACCGGACCGCCGAATTGTTGTCCGCCATCGAGCATCAGCCCAGTCGCAGGCGGTTGGATGTGGAGCGAGAGTTTCTGGTCGAGCTGGGCGGCGATTGTGACCTTCCGGCGGGGGCGTACGCTCAATTGGAAGGGGACGAGATGGTTTCGGTCGTCGGGATCCTGGCGCACCCTTCTGGCCGACCTATTCTCCGTCGCACTGTCACCGGTCATCACAACGATGGACCGGGAGCGGTCCTGGCTTCGGAACTCCGTTCCATGCTTCAGCCGTGACGGTCCGTTCCCTGGAAGGCTTGAGGGTTCTGAGCTGCCGGCAGGTCAACCGGGGCGCAGAGTTGGACGCCGAGATCCAAACGCTGGGAGGAATCGTGGTGCGCCTGCCGCTGCTCGAGGTCGTCCCACCTGCCGATGGCGGTGCTGCACTGAGAGAGGCGCTTGGTCGGCTCGAAGACTACGACTGGGTGGCGTGTACGTCTGTCAACGGCGTGAACGCACTTCGTGGCGTTCAGCTTCCCCCCGGAGTTCGCCTCGCTGCGGTTGGCCCCGCAACCGCTGCGGCCTTCGAAGAAGTACTGGGCCGCAATGCGCTGGTGGTGCCAGACGTCCCGACCGCAGCTGACCTTGCAGCCGCGTTTCCACCCCGACCCGGGCGCGTGCTCGCACCACTGGCTGGGTTGGCTGGCCCTGATCTGGCCGATGGACTACAGCATCGGGGCTACGAGGTCGACGTGGTTGCCGCATATGCCACCGCTGTGCCCGAACTGTCCAGCGCAGACCTGGATCGAGCGGCCACCGCCGATGTTGTCCTGGTGAGCTCACCCTCAGTAGCCCAGCGATTGACTGACGTGCTCGGCGATCGGCGTCCCGAGGTCGCTGTTGCGATAGGTCCGCGAAGTGCTGCTGCCGCCTCTGAACTGGGCTTCGCGGTTGTCACGACGACCCCGGGCGAGGTCATCTCCGCGCTGGAGTCGTTGCCACAGTAGACGACAATCGCATTGTTCTATATCATATATAACAATGTTGTTGAAGGTCGATCACTCGTCGAGCCAGGCCCTGCATGATCAGTTGGCGGGGCAGCTGCGGGCTGCCATCGCTGCCGGTGAGGTCAAGCCGGGGGAGCGGCTGGCACCAGCTCGCGAACTAGCGGCGGGACTCGACGTGAATGTCCACACCGTGCTTCGGGCGCTGAAGACTCTGAAGGCGGAACGTCTGGTTGACATGCGTCGAGGACGCGGCACCGTGGTGACTGGCATCGCACCCAAGATGGCCAGCCTGTCCGAACTGGCAGAAAAGCTGGTCGTCGAGGCCCGCCGCAGTGGGCTCGAACGGCACGAAATCATCGAACTCGTGGAGGCAAAGCTGTGAACAGTCGTCGACTCGTTGTAGGAGCCGTCATGCCCGGCGCCATCGCTGTTGTGACCGCCGTGCCGATCGTGCTGTACGGCGCCGAGCTGCCCGATCGGGTGGCCTCTCACTTCGATATCTCCGGCACTCCGGACTCGTCGATGACCCCGTTCGTCTTCTTCACGGTGGTGACGCTGAGTCTGATTGTGCCGGGGTTGGCATTGCTCATCGGCGCGGCCATCTGGAGCGACCGGATGTCCAGACCCATACCCGCATTCTTGGCTGGGTTGGGCGGGTTCCTCGCGGTGCTCGGCTCAGGGATCTGCATCGATACGTTGGCGCGACAACGAGGTCTCGACGACTGGACTGAGGCGTCGAATCCTGCACTCAGTGTTCTGCTGATCCTCGTGGTCGCGACCGTCCTCGGCGTCGGCGCAGCACTTCTTGCCAGGGACCTACCCTTCGACGAAAGCACCCAGATGTTCCCGACCGCGGTTGACGGTGAGTCTCCCACCATGGACATCGCCGAAGCCGAACGAGCGGTCTACGTGGAAACCATCAGCGCATCGTGGATGATGGTGCTCGGCGTTGTGCTCGTTGGTCTTGCGGCGTTCCTATGGTTCGTGTCCCAGTGGTGGGTCGGCCTGATCCTGCTGGTGTCTGCGGTACCGGTCGGGCTGCTGAGCGCCTTCCGAGTACAGGCCGACCGACACGGTCTCAGCGTTCGATCTGCGTTGTTCGGCATCAGATTCGCTCGGG
>JBLYYW010000305.1:0-6864 GCA_048550155.1 Acidimicrobiales bacterium
GGCGAGCGCACGTTGTGCTGCCTTGCTGGCGCGGCGGCGACCTCTCGCTGGTGGTGTCTGCCTTTGCTCGCCTCGTGCGGTGCGTGGCGAACGGTGGTTTGGTTCTCGGGGTTCCGGGGAGCTACTCCAACGCAGGGTCTTCGCAGCCACCCACTCCTCCGGTGCCGCCGGTGGGGGTGAACGTACGATTCTCGGCGTTGACCGCCGCCCCGGCTTGATCGGTCTCCAGGAACCGTTGGACGGCGTTGGCCAAAGCTTCGGAGGCGACCTCGATGTACTCGTCGGTAGCGAACAGCTCAGCTTCGGACCGGTTGGCCAAGTAACCGAACTCGGCCAGTACCGCCGTTGTTTCGGGACGTCGGATCATCCCGTAGCTCTCGGTGCCGTCGGGTTTCAACACGCCCACGACCCCAGCGTCCCTTGCCCGCACCCAGTTGACGTCGGTGAACTGCGACAACGCCCCGACTACTTCCTCTTGGATCAGCCCACCGAGACGGGCCGACTCGAGGGAGTCGGTCTGGTAGAACACCTCTGTGCCGGGTTCATCACTGACGGACAGGACCGGTGCGTTGTGGTGGACCGAAACGAGTGCTTCCGCCTCGAGGGTGTCGGCGATCTGGGCCCTGGTGGCCAGTGGAACCCGGTAGTCGCTGGTCCTGGTGAGCGCAACGGTGATGCCCCGGTCCTCGAGCTTGCGGGCGGCCGACTTGGACAACCGAAGATTGAGATCTTTCTCGGTCAACCCATTTGGCCCGACCGCTCCGGTTTCGATGTCGCCACCGTGGCCGGGATCCAGGACCACGTCTACTCGGTAGAGCGGTGTGCCGAATACCAGCGTCGCTTCGGCTTGACACGGCGTCTGTACCAAGTAGCCGCCTTCATTGGCGTCGAGGATCGGAACGATCACTCCGGTCGGAGACACCAGCGCCAAGGGTTCGCCGAGGTCGACTGTCGTCGACGTAGTGGTCGTCGGTTCAGCGACCACAGTTGTGGGAGTGGCGGCCTGCACGGCGTCAGGGGGAAGGAGGAACGGGCGGTCTTCACTTGCACACGATGCGACTGTCAACGCCAATCCGACCGCCAGAGCGGGGCCGCGACGGAGCTGGTGGGGCAATGACATAGACAGATAATTCTTTCAGTTGGACGTCCACCGCGGGCGTCACATGGGCAACATACAGCATCCAGGGTCGAGCGCATCGAGCGATAGCTATCGACGAGCTGGACTTCGGACTCCTTGAGCGCGTCAGTGCTTGAACTGGCGTTCGCCGGTGAAAATCATGGTGATACCCCGCTCGTTTGCGGCAGCAATCACGTCGTCGTCATTCACCGAGCCGCCAGGTTGGACAACCACGGCGACCCCTGCGTCGGCAGCGGCGTCGATCCCGTCCCGGAACGGGAAGAACGCATCCGACGCTGCGGCCCCTCCGGCGGCGCGACCGTCGGCCTTGGAGGCGGCAAGCATGGAGGACTCGACCCGGTTCTGCTGACCGGCACCGATGCCGTACGCGGTTCGATTCTTCACCATGACGATCGCGTTCGATGCAACCGCAGCGCATACCCGCCAGGCGATGTGCGCATCCTCGAGCTCCAGCGGAGTCGGAGCACGGTCCGTCACAACCTTCCAGTCCTGGGGTGTTGAGCGAAGTTCGGCGTGGTCCTGGACCAGAAACGAGTCCGAAAGCTGACGGACGTGGAGTTGTCGATTTCGGGATGGAGACGCCTCGAGGAGACGGGTGTTCTTTCGCTTGGCGATCAGTCGATCCACGATGCCTTCGTGGTAGGCAGGTGCGATCACAACATCGGCTTGGGCGGCGGCCTCCATGGCCGCAACCGTGGCCTCGTCGACAGGCTGATTGAGGGCGACGATCCCACCGAACGCCGACCGAGGATCACAGGAAAACGCTTGCTCATAGGCAGCGGCCAGAGTTGGGGCGACAGCCAGGCCGCACGGGTTGCCGTGTTTGATGATCGCGACGGTGGGATGCTCGGGCGCCATGGTGTTGGCCAGAGTCCACGCCGCATCTGCGTCGAAGATGTTCAGGTAGGACAGCTCGACCCCGCTGTGCTGGGTGACCGAGTCCCACCAGGATTCTTGCCCATTCACTCGATATCGGGCACCTGCCTGATGGGGGTTCTCGCCGTACCGAAGGTTCGCGGCCTTCTCCAACCCAAGAGCCAAACGAGGCGGCAGCGGTTTGGGCTCTTCGTTGTCCTGCAACGTGCTGGGTTGGCCATCCAGCCACTCGACGATGCTGGCGTCGTAGACCGCGCAGTGGGCAAACGCTTTCCGGGCCAGGCGCCGACGGGTAGCAGCTTTGGTCTCGCCCTTTTCCCGCAGCTCTTCGAGGACGATCGCATAGTCAACGGGGTCGATCATCACAGTGACGAACGCATGATTCTTCGCGCCGGCGCGGATCATCGCCGGCCCGCCGATGTCGATCAGTTCAATCCCCGGATCGGTGGTGAATGGGTAGAGATTCCCGACCACCAGATCGATGAATTCGATCCCGTTATTCTCCATGTCGGTCAGGTGGGCAGGATCGCGACGGTCGGCGAGCAAACCGCCGTGGATGAACGGATGCAACGTCACCACACGGTGGCCGAGCATGGGCTTGACCCCGGTGAACTCGGCAACATCGGTGACCGGCACGCCTGCCTTCACAATCTCAGCGGCCGTTCCTCCGCTGGAGATCAGGTCGACCCCGAGCGCATGGAGTTCGGCAGCCAGATCGGCGATACCGGTCTTGTCAAAGACCGAGAGCAGGGCACGCATTTCGTTGAACCTATCCGTTGATTCCGCTCGCCGGCACCGGCGACCGAAAGGAATAGGGCCGGGTTGATCTTTGCGGCAGCGATAGCGTGAACCGTGATGGATCTCCCCCCCGAATCTCCATCTCGATCCGTGCTCGGCCTGGGCATACGCCTCGTCGTCCGGATGTACCGCATGCACCCGGTGTCGGCGTCGGTTGCCGTCTTCGGCGCGCTCCTCACGGCTATCGGGATCGTCGGATCAAGCGTGGTGATCGGACGGGTCACCGACCAGATCGTCCTGCCTGCATTCGAAGAGGGATCAACCGTCACGCTGTCCGACGCCTTGTGGGGTGTTGCGGCCGTGATCTGTGTTGCCATCATCCGCTCGGTCGGCACGGTCATGCGCCGCTACTACGCGGGCATGACAACCCAACAGGTCGAGCGCAGCCTGCGAGAACGGTTGAGCCGTTACTACCTGGAGCTCCCGATGGAGTTCCACCAACGCTCCATGTCGGGCCGGCTTCTCGCCCACGCCGACAACGACACGATGATGGCCACAAGCGTGCTCGATCCGGTGCCGTTCACCCTGGGCACGTTCTTCTTGATGGTCTTTGCCGCGATCTCGCTGTTGACGATCGACTTGTTGATCGCCGGCATCGCGTTGTTGATCTTTCCTGCCATGTATGCCCTGAACAGGGTCTATACCTCGCGCATCGAGGGCCCCACCGCTGCGGTGCAGGCCGGTGTGGGTCGGGTCAGTTCGGTAGCCCACGAGAGCTTCGATGGTGCCCTGGTCGTCAAGACGCTCGGCCGAGCCCAACAGGAGTCAGAACGGTTCGACCACCAGAGCGCCCGACTGCGAGACGAGAGGATTCGCGTCGGTAACATCCGGGCAATCTTCGAGGCTGTTCTCGATGCGCTTCCGAGTTTGGGTATCGCTGCGGTAGTGGTGATCGGGGCGTTCCGAATCGAGGCCGGAGCGATGACAGGCGGTGAAATGGTTCAAGTTGCGGCTCTCTTCACGCTGTTGGCGTTCCCGATGCGAGTGCTGGGCTACTTCCTCGCGATGGTGCCCCGGTCGGTGGTATCCCATCGACGGCTACAGACGATATGGAACGAGGTACTTCCCGAGCGCCCATCCGCGGTCGACAACGATTCGGTCACTTCCCGTCGGGCATCGCGTCTTTCGGTCGAGCACGTGAGCTACACCTACCCGCCAGTGGTACGCCTCGACGACCGCGAGGATGCCGATGCCATCCCGCAAATGATCGAAACCCAGCGGCAGGCCGACACGCTGGTCGATATCAGCTTCGACGTCGATCCTGGCGAGGTCGTGGCCATCGTCGGCGGGACAGCGGCAGGCAAGTCGACCCTCTGTTCCCTTCTCGCCGGGCTCACCGAGCCATCGTCAGGTTCGGTTTCACTCGACGGTCACCCACCGTCGGAGTTGCCGGTCGAGATCCGAACAAACCACGTCGCCCTGGTGTTCCAGGAGTCGTTCCTCTTCGCCGATTCGATCGCAGAGAACATCGCGTTCGGGGTGCCCGACCCTGATCGCCTGGTGTCAGCGGCTCGGGTCGCAGCGGCCGATGGGTTCATTGCCGAGCTTCCCGAGAGCTACGACACGGTGGTGGGTGAGCGGGGCGTGACCCTGTCGGGTGGTCAGCGGCAGCGTATTGCTCTGGCTCGAGCGCTCTACCGTCGGCCCGGCCTCATCATTCTCGACGACGCCACCAGCGCTGTGGACCCGGTGATCGAACAGCAGATTCTTGGTGCGCTGCGCACAGAGCTCGACACCACAGCGGTGATCGTGGCCCAGCGGCTATCGACGATCGAACTGGCCGACCGGGTCGTCTACATCAACAAGGGCAGGGTGGCGGGCGTCGGCTCGCATTCTGATCTGCTGCAGATCCAGGGCTACCGCTCCCTGGTCGAGGCCTACGAGGAGGCTGCGGCATGACGGTCACCGACCCGCAACCGGACCTCGCTGACGCGCCAACTCAGGTGGTCACCTCGCCCTACGACCCAGACGAGTCAGAGGGCGCCCTGAGCGTTATCGGTCGGGGGATCGCAGCGTCGCCCCCGCTTCGGCGAGGCGTCTGGCTGACCGCCGCCATGGGCCTCAGCGTGGCGTTGGGTCAGCTGGCGGTCCCGGTCTTGGTTCAGCGGGCCCTCGACTCCGGTGGACTGACCGGCTCGGGCGAGGTGAACACTGACGCCATAATCGAACTGGTTTTGGTCGTGATCGGAGTCGTCGTGCTGGCTGCTTTGGCCAACTGGCAAGCCCAACGACGGTTGCTGCAGCGAGCCGAGGAGACTCTTTACGATCTTCGCACCAGAGCTTTCGCCAAGGTTCACCAACTGTCGGTGGCGGATCACAACGACACCCGCAAAGGTATTCTGCTCGCCCGAGTCACCAGCGATGTCGAGGCGCTCGCCCAGTTCGTGCAATGGGGCTTCTTCATCTGGGTCACCAGCCCAATTCTGATTCTGGGAATGCTGGCGGTGCTGGCCGCCTATTCATGGCCGCTGGCGATCGTGGTCACCGTGTCCTTCGCTCCAGCCCTGCCCTTGATGCGATGGGTTCAGAAACGACAGCTGACTGCCAACGATCAGCACCGCACCGCGGTGGGCTCCATGCTGTCTTCGTTCAGCGAAGCGGTAACCGGGGCCGCAACCATCAGGGCATACGGCGCCCAGCAGCGGCAATCAGAAAGCCTCAGCCGAACCATCAACCATCGGTACCGGACCAAACTGACGGCCAATCGCTACATGGCGCTCGTGTTTGTGATCTCCGATTTCTTTGCAGCTCTTGCTTTCGGGTTGGTCCTCGTTCTCGGCATTCAATTCAAGGATGAACTGGGAATAGAACCGGGTGAATTGGTGGCTTCGTTGTTCATCGTCACCCTGATCGCCGGCCCGATCTCCATGCTCAGTGAGGTACTCGACCAAACCCAGGGCGCAGTGTCGGCGTGGCGCAAGGTGCTGCACCTGATCGATGCACCGGTCGATGTGGCCGATCCGGAACCGGGTCGTGAGGCCCCGGGTGGGGCGGTGCGGGTGGACGTGGAGAGACTCAACTTCAGCTATCGGGTGGGACCCAAGGTTCTGGTCGACGTGAGCACGGTCATCGAGGCCGGAACGAACGTTGCGATCGTGGGCGAAACCGGTTCGGGCAAGACCACATTCGCCAAACTGCTGTGTCGCTTGGCCGATCCCCAGGATGGCTCGATCCGGCTCAACGGAGTCGAGATCCGAGACATCTCAGCCGCGTCTCGGCTGGAGACGGTCCGCATGGTGCCCCAAGATGGATTCCTGTTCGACGCCTCCATCGGCGACAACATCAGATTCGGCCGACCCGATGCAAACGACGCCGACATCGCCGACGCCATCGATCGGCTGGAACTGCGATGGTGGGTCGACCAGTTACCCGAAGGCTTGGAAACCCAGGCGGGGGAGCGGGGCAGCAACCTCAGCGTGGGGGAGCGTCAGCTGGTGGCGCTGATTCGGGCAGCCTTGGCCGACCCCGGATTGCTGATCCTCGACGAAGCCACCAGCGCAGTTGATCCCGAAACCGACGCCGCGCTCACCGGAGCAATCCAGCGCCTTTCCGAAGGTAGAACGATTGTCTCCATCGCTCATCGCTTGGCGACCGCAGAGGCTTCGGACTGTGTGATCGTCTTTGATCGGGGCGAGATTGCGCAGATGGGCCCTCACCACGAACTTGTGCAGCAGCCCGGCATTTACCATCGCCTGCACCAGGCCTGGGTCGGCGCTACACGCTGAGCTACACACAGACCGCCTACAGGGTCGAACGGAACAATTCGAGAGTTTCAGTCCATGACTGTGAGGACGCCGCTTCGTCGTGGGTGCCGAGGGGGTTCTCCTCGTTCGCAAAGGCGTGCCCGGTGCCGGGATAGACCTTGAGTTCGACGTCTTTGCCCATGCCCTTCAACTCTGCTTCCAGCGCGGCGATGGCGTCGGGGGGGAAGAAGTCGTCGGTCTCGGCGAAGTGACCTCGGACCTTGGCAGTCAAACCGCTCCAGTCAGGACCACCATCACCCAGGGGAGCTCCGTAATGGGGTGCTGCCGCTGCCACCCGATCCCCTTCGA
>JBLYYW010000306.1:0-7866 GCA_048550155.1 Acidimicrobiales bacterium
CCTCGAGGGTCTGGGCATCATCGATGGTCCCCAGCAGTTCCTCACGAGCGAGACCCGACACTGGATCATCATTGCGATTGTGCTCGCCGAGGTCTGGCGGGCCACGTCGATCGTGATGGTGATCATCGTGTCCGGCCTTCAAGCTATTCCCGACGAAACCCTCGAAGCGGCCGAGCTGTTCGGAGCCAGCTACTGGCAACGAGTCCGGCACATCATGCTGCCCCTGCTCAAGCCCAGCCTCCAGGTCGCCTTGATTCTCCGCACCATCCTGGCGTTTCAGGTCTTCGCAGTTGTCATTGCGTTGGGCGGTGGCCAGGTCGTCACGGTGCTCGCCAATGAGACCTATCGACAGTACTTCGCGCTGCGGAACAACAACGTCGCCTCTGCCTATGCACTCTTCATCCTCCTTCTCTCGTTGGCGAGCGCAGTGTTCTATCTCCGAGCGGTTCGAACTCAGCAGGAGGTTGAGGCCAGATGACCACCCCGGTCGCCCAGAAACCTCGAATCACCCGAGGTCGCCTCACCACCTACGTGGTGGCAGGTCTCATCACCATGTGGATCGTCCTGCCCCTGTACTTCCTGTTCTCCATGGCGTTCACCACTCAGGAAACGGTGCGGTCCTACCCCAAGAACGTGTTGCCGTTCATTCCGTTCTCCACCGAGACCATGCGGTTCTTCTTGGAAACCGAGGGTGTGGTCGAAGGGCTGAGAAACAGCCTCCTCGTCGCCTTCATCACGTTGATTTTGTCGACGATCATCTCCGCACCAGCCGGCTACGCCATTTCGCGTTACATCTTTCCCGGCCGGGACATCTTCAGACTGTCCATTCTGGCTGTCAGGGCGTTTCCGATCGTGGTGCTCTCCATTCCGCTGGCGGTGCTGTTCCTTCGCGCCGGTCTGTTCGACAGTCTTTTCAGCCTGGCGCTCATGCACACCGCCCTGACCCTTCCGACCACGATCCTGATCATCGCCAGCGTGTTCGCCAGCGTGCCCTACGAACTCGAAGAAGCCGGTCAGGTGTTCGGGGCGTCGCCGCTCCAGGCGTTTCGGTACATCGTGCTCCCGCTGGTCCTTCCCGGCATCGCTGCCTCGTCGGTTTTCACGTTCGTACTCTCGTGGAACGAAGTTTTTGCGGCAGCCATTCTCACGCTGGAGAACCGAACTTTGCCGGCCCTGCTCCTCACCCAGCTCAGCCAGTCCTCGGATGCGTACCAGTTTGCCGGTGGCTTCTTCCTGATGATCCCGTCGCTGGTGTTCATGTTCTTCATCCGGAAGTACCTGTTCAACATGTGGGGCCAGGTCTCGAAATGAGAATCGAAGGGAAACACGATGGCTGAAATCCGCATTGACAACGTCAGCAAGATCTTTGGCGACACCTATGCGGTGAAAGACGCCAGTCTTGTCATCCACGACAAGGAGTTTCTCGTTCTCCTCGGACCTAGTGGTTGTGGCAAGACCACTCTGCTCCGTGCCGTGGCCGGGCTCGGAATGGCCGATGCCGGCTCGATCTCGATCGGTGGCAAGGACGTCACCTACATGAAACCAGGTGACCGCAAGATCTCGATGGTCTTCCAGAGTTACGCGATCTTCCCCCACATGACGGTCCGCGACAACATCGGATTCGGCCTCAAGATGAACAAGGTCCCGTCGGACCAAATCAAACGAAACGTCGACGAAGCAGCGGAGATGCTTCACATCGAAGACATGCTCGATCGGCGTCCCGGGGCGATGAGTGGAGGTCAGCGGCAGCGTGTTGCGGTCGCACGGGCACTGGCCATGAAGGCCGAGGTCCTGCTGATGGATGAACCCCTCAGCAACCTCGATGCCCTGCTCCGGCTCGAAATGAGGGCCGAGCTCAAGAACCTGTTGGCCGAAGTGAATGCCACCACGATCTATGTGACCCACGATCAGATCGAAGCGCTCAGCATGGGTGATCGAATCGCGGTGATGAAGGATGGTCTGATCCAGCAGGTCGACCACCCGAACACGGTTTATGCTCATCCGGCCAACCAGTTTGTCGGAAGTTTCATCGGAAATCCGCCCATGAACTTCCTCGATGGCGAGGTTGTCGATGGGGACGGCCAGCTGTCGGTTCTGGTGGGATCGGATCGGATCGCTCCCGCGGCGGAGAAGGTTGAGGCGCTGCGGAACTTCGTCGGCAAACCGATCCGACTCGGTATCCGTGCTGAAAACATGGAGGCGTTGTCCGCCCCGATGGAGGGGACAGTCAGGGTGAAGGTGGTGGTGGTCGAACCCCTCGGGTCCCAGAACCTTCTCACCGTGCAGATCGGTGAGCATCGTATGAAGGTGTCCACCCATCCGACCTTTGCCACCGCAAGCGGAGAAGACCTCTGGCTTCGATTCCCGGCCGGCCAGATCCGCTGGATCGACCCCGATACCGCACTGGTGTTGTAGCCGGAGTTGAGAGCGGTGATGGCGGCCAAACGACCCACACTTCGTGACGTAGCTCTCGAGGCGCAGCTGTCCGTGACCCAGGCGTCGCGAGCGCTCAACGGCCACAGCGATGTGGCCGAAGCGACACGTCGCCGGGCGCTCGATGCGGCAGAACGTCTCGGGTACACCCCCAACCTCGAAGCGAGGCGGCTCAAGGCTCCAGGGACCCGCGCCCACTCGATCGGTCTGATCCTACCCAGCCAGGATCTGGAGTTCTCAAACCCGTTCTTCGGTGATCTCGTCGCCGGAATCGTGGCCCAAGCAGCGCGCTCTGGCTATGAGGTGCAGCTGACGATGCCTGTGAGTGATGCCGAGTCGATCGCAGCGTACGAGCTCGCCATTCGTCACAAGAGAGTTGATGGCTTCATCATGGTGCGGACCGAGCTGGACGACCCACGACTGGCGTACCTCACCGACGCCGACGTTCCATTCGTTGCCCTGGGGCGACCCGAGGGAGCGACCGGGTTCCCTTCGGTCGAACCCTCCATCGACTGCATGGGGCCAGCGGTCCAGCACCTGGTCGACCTTGGGCACTCCGCACCCGCCTGTGTCGCCGAGCCTCACCAGTTCAGCATCGGTGCCACGCGGCTTCGCTCGTTCCTACGATCGGTGAAGACCCACGAACTCACCAACACCGTCATCGAGGCGGGATTTGGGGAGGAGGCGGGGTTCGGAGCGGCGATGGAACTCCTGCAGGGTGAGAATCCTCCAACTGCCATTGTTGCGCTGAACGATCTCTTGGCCCTGGGGGTGTTGCAGGCGGCCGACGAGCTCGATGTCAAAGTCCCCGCCCAGCTGAGCGTGATCGGGTTCGACGACATCACCGCGGCGCGGCTGGTCCGGCCTGCGCTGACCACCGTGCACCAGTCTGCCCACGACGTCGGAGCCCTTCTGGTACAGGAACTCATCCCGGGGATCGAACTCGGATCGCTCAGCGGCGACTCTGTGCGGGTGATCGACTCGAATCTGGTGATTCGAGACTCCACGGGCCCTGCGGTGAGGACGGCGGCATGAGTTCGGTTCACATCATCAACCACACCCACTGGGATCGGGAATGGTTCCTCACCCACGAGTACACCACGGCATGGATTCCGGCTCTGGTCGAGTCGCTGTCGGGGCTGGCAGCCGCCAACAACTCCTACGAGTTCCTGTTCGACGGGCAAACGTTGGTGGTCGAAGACCTGCTCGCCACCAAACCCGAACACGAGCTCGTCATCGGAGATCTGATCAAGTCCAATGCCTTGACGATCGGACCCGTGTACAGCCAACCCGACTGGCGGATGGTGAGTGGTGAGCTCCACCTGCGGAACCTCCTGTACGGCATCGGGGATGCCCAATCCCTGGGCGGTAATCCCACTGTGGCATGGCTGGTCGACACCTTTGGCCACATCTCCCAGGCGCCTCAGCTTCTCGAATTGGTCGGAATCGATTCGGCATTCGTGTGGCGAGGGGTTCCTCAAATGACCCCACTGTTCACCTGGAAGGGATCCGACGGCACCGAGATCCCGACCGTCGACCTGTTCAGCGGCTACCGGAATCTGTACGGGGTCACAAAGACCCCAGCGATCGCGGTCAAGCGGCTCGTCGCCGAAGTGGAGAAGTTGGCGCCCGTCTACGGAGATCTGCCGATTCCGCTGTTCGACGGCTATGACCTCGACACCGAACCGGAGGACCCCGCCCGCTACTACGAGGATCTCTCGATCCCGGAGTGGATCTCGATGCAACCTTCCTCCCCCCGTGCCTATCTCGACGCGGTCCTTCCCTTCATCGAAGATGCCCCCACGATCAACGGTGAACTTTTGTCGGGCAAGTTCGGTTCCACCTTTCCCGGTTCGCTCTCATCCCGGACCTATCTCAAGCTCCTCCATCACGACGCCGAGATCGCACTTCACCGTCGGGTGGAGCCATTAGCGACACTCGGTGCTGCGATGGGTGCCGAGTATGACGAACGCGAGCTGGAGCGCCGGAGTCGAGAACTGTTGCAGAACGGTGTGCACGACTGCATCTGCGGTGTGAGTATCGATCAGGTTCACGAGCGAATGGAACGCTCCTACCAACAGATCCTGGGCTGGGCGGCCGAACGCGAGGCGTCCTACACCTCGAAGATTTTGAGCGGCTTTGCATCGGGCTGGTATTCGGTAGCGACCCATGCCATGGCGACAGACTCGACCCAACGGATCGGCAACCAGGTCTATCTCGTCCGAACCGATGGTGTCGGCGTCAGACCGGTCGAGGAACCGTCGGTTGCGTCTGTCGCAGCTCCCTCCGAGGTTCCGTTCCGATGGTCCAACCCCCACTTCGATGCGGTGGTCGATCGAAACGGCCTGACGATCGACGGGATTCCCGGCCAGGGCCGGATCGTCGTGAGACGGGATCACGGTGATACCTATTCGAGCGAACCGGCCGAAGTGCTCGGCACCCTCGGGTCCGATGGCCCGATAGCCGTGAGTCGGAGCGAGCACGATGCCGAGGTGACGTTCGACGTTGCGCTCTCGGCTCCTCAGATAGGGATCGACGTGACTGCGTCGATGACGCTGCGGTTCGACCACACACCGCTCATCGGCATACGCATCGACCTGGATTCGTCGGGAACCGGCTTCAGGGCCGACGTCCACTTCGACAGCGGAATCGAGACCGACACGGTGTTCGCCGGCATGCCGTTTGACATCGTGGATCGGGTCCACCAGGACCACGATCTGCTCGGCGCTGATCTCAGCCACGAGATGCAGTCGATTCTGATGGGTCAACGTGAGACCGGGCTGGTGGACGAATTCCCATTCCACGATTTCGTCGGTGTCTCGAGCGAGGACCGGACATGGGCAGTTTTGGCGCGAGGGAATCGCTCGTACTCATCGAGCGCGTCGGGAGGGACTTCGGTCGCCCTCCGCCGCTCGGCCGAATGGCTTGCGCTGACTGGGCTTGAGCGTCGCATCGGCGACGCCGGACCGGCGATGTATGTGCCTGGCGCCCGGTGTGAGCGGAGGGTGAAACACCAGCTGGCGATCGCGGTGATTTCAGGTGAGCGAAGCAGATCTGAACTGCTCGCATACAACGAGGCGTTCCAGAACTCGCCGTTGATCGCGGAGGTAACGGAGGGGACAGGCACCGCAAGATCCTGGTCAGTTCTCTCCGAACAGTTGCCTCTCTCCTCCCTCGCAATGGTCGATGGTGAAGCAGTCGCACGACTCTTCAACCCCAACGAAGATCCTCACCGATTGTCGACAACGCGTGCGATGCGATCTCCCAGGGGAGCCAACGCCGGTGACGACACGACCGTCGGCCCCAAGAAAATCGCCTCGTTCAAGGTGGCTCTCGAACCGCCCGACACCTCGGGTTCAGGTGCGGTCCGTCTTCTGAATCCAACCCACAGTCGCGTTGGTAAGAGTCGCTCCAAGCCGGATCCCAGAGAACTGGTAGGGCTACGGGAACGGATCGAAGTGCTGGAGAGTCAGTTGGCCGACAATGCGGCAACGCTGCTCGATGCGCAAGACGATGAGGTCTACCGGCTGACCCACAAAGAGTATGTCCTCCAACGCGAACAGCTCGAGTTGAGACTGTCGCTCGAACTGAATGAGCGACTGGCGAACTCGACATCAGAGGTCAGTATTCCCGACGATGCCGATCCGGTTATCGCCGATCTCGGATGGGCGCTGAACGAGCTTCGGGTCAAACGTCGTATCTACGACTATGTAGTGCAGGCACTCCCTCCTCCACCGGAACGATCTCTGTAGGTTGGGCAGGTGGTCGGCAACTTCGAATCGATGTCACCACCACCCAATCCTCGGCATGAGGAATGTCGGCGTCCCAAACAGGGTGCGCAGAAGCGATGAGGTTCGCGTCGACTCCACAGAACCGGCAGCTTCAGTTGTTGGCCCTCGCTCTGGTGCTCTCGATGTCGACGTGGTTCTCCACCGCCGCAGTTCTCAGCCAACTGCGTGCCACATGGAACCTCTCCAGCAGCCAGGCCAGCTGGCTGACGATTGCGGTTCAGCTCGGCTTCGTGGCGGGGGCGGTTTCGTCATCGATCACCAACCTCGCCGATCGCATGAGGCCGCTGCGTCTCATCTTCCTCGGCGCGTCCGGTGCTGCGGTCGCCAATGCCGTTCTTGTGGTCGTTGACGGGTTTGCCCCGGCCCTGTCCCTCCGTTTCCTGACCGGGGTATTCCTTGCCGCGGTGTACCCGCCGGCGCTGAAAGCGATGTCGGCCTGGTATCACACAGGCCGGGGGTTGGCGCTCGGAGTGATGATCGGTGCGCTCACTGTTGGCTCGGCCCTCCCACATCTGCTGAACGGTCTGGGCGGAGTCGATTGGCAGGTGACCCTGCTCTCGGCGTCTGCACTGACGCTGGCCGGCGGAATTCTGGTGGAACGATTCGGGGTTGTTGGCCCCCATGCTCAACCCTCGGCGATCTTCGATCTCAGCCAACTGGGCAACATCGTTCGCGATCGGAAATTCCGGCTGGCCAGCCTTGGCTACTTCGGGCATATGTGGGAGCTCTACGCGATGTGGGCCTGGATCGCGGCGTTCTACACCGATGCGCTGGGGTCGTCCCGACAGGCCAGCTTCGTCGCATTCTCGGTGATCGCGGCGGGTGGGGCCGGATCGGTCTATGCCGGAATCGTGAGCGATAGGACCAGCCGAGCTCAGGCAGCCGCGCTGGCCATGCGATGGTCCGGATCGATTGCGCTGTTCATCGGGTTTCTGGTGGACATTCCGGCTCCTGCTCTCGTTGCATTGGGTCTGATATGGGGGTTCTGGGTGGTGGCCGACAGCGCGCAATTCTCCACCATCGTGTCCGAGACCTGTCCGCCGGCGTACATCGGCACCGCACTCACCATGCAGCTGGCAGCCGGGTTCGTGCTGACGGTTTTCACGATCTTCTTGGTTCCTGTGGTTCGTGATGCCCATGGCTGGGGGTGGGCGTTCATGATGTTGGCCCCCGGACCACTTGTGGGTGTTTGGGCCATGCGGGCCTTGCGATCAGATGCCGATCCGAGATCGACCGAAGCGGTTAGCGTGCGTTGATGGCGATCCGGTTGGTCTTGGTCCGACACGGCGAAACGGAATGGTCGGCCAAAGGTCGCCACACCGGTAGAACCGACATACCCCTCACCCCCAGCGGGGAGCAAGAGGCGCGGGCCACGGCCGCGACCTTGGCCGAATGGGATTTCGAACGGATCTTCTCCTCGCCGTTGTCCCGGGCGCTGAGCACCGCTCGGCTGGCCGGCTTCGAACCCGAGCTCGACGACGACCTGTTGGAATGGGACTACGGCGATGCCGAAGGGCGCACCAACGCCGAGATCGTGGCCGAACGACCCGGCTGGTCGAAATGGGCACCTCGATCCGAGGGTGGCGGGGTGAATGGCGGAGAGACCGCTGGTCAAGTAGGTGAGCGGGCCGACCGGTTCATC
>JBLYYW010000307.1:0-4836 GCA_048550155.1 Acidimicrobiales bacterium
CGATGCCGTCGGTGTCGATGATCCGGGCCTCGTAGCCCGGCACCGGTACCCCGCTGGTGCCGGCTCGATGACGATCGGGGAGGTTGGACAGAAAGATGTGCAACAGTTCGGTCGACCCGATCCCGTCGAGGATCGTGACGCCGAAACGGTCGCGAAACTTGGTGAACGTCTCCGCTGGCAAAGACTCGGCGGCGGACACCCCGAAGCGGACCGAGGCGAACGTGTCCTCGGGGAGGTCGGAGTTGGTCAGAGCGGCGTAGAACGTCGGGATACAGAAGAAGAGCGTGGCCTTCTCTGAGGTGACGACGTCGGCCACGAGTTCGGGCGTCGGCGGACGCGTCGGCTCGAGAATGGCGCTTGCTCCAACTGCAAAGGGGAACGTCAGAGAGTTGCCGAGTCCGTAGGCGTGGAACATCGGTCCCACCGAGAAGCATCGATCGTTCTCGGTGATGTCGAGAACGTTTCGGGCATATGTCTCGACCGTTATGCGAATGTCGCCGTGGGTGTGCATCGCCAGTTTGGGCATCCCGGTGGTGCCGGACGTGCACAGCCAGAAACCGGGCGAGTCCCGCCATGTTCGGTGGGTGGATCCGTCGCCCTCGGTTGATGCGAGCTCGAGCCATTGTTCGGACCCGGTAGTTACGATTGCCTCGACCTCGGGAGCGCTGTCACGAAAACCGTCGATCGAACCTGACCGCTCTTCGGAGATGACGACCAGCCTCGCTCGTGAGTCAGCGATGATCACCCCGAGGTCCCGGCCCGGCAGAAGCGGGTTGGTGGGAACAGGGATGGCGCCAATTCGCATGGCGGCCAGGAATGTCGTCACGAAATCAGGACCGTCGAGCATGACCATGGCGATCCGCTCCTCTGGCCGGACCCCTCTCGAGCGGAGGCCGGCTGCAAGGCGCTCAACCCGCTCGAGCACTTCGGCGTAGGAATGAGACCGTCCCCCGCTGCGGATGGCGGTTCGCTCGCCGCGGCCCTCATCGACATGGCGGTCGAGCAACCACTGACTGACATTGAAGTCCTCGTGCATGATCCTCCCTCGGATCGTGTGGGCCGGAAGAGTCCGGTGGGTCGGGTCTGGTTCAGTAGGGCGTTTGGTGGCAGGTCGTCAAGCGGACGACGATCCGTAGCTGGCATCGGTGGTGATCCACCAGTCTCTGGCGGGTTCGATCAAGGCTGATCGAAGCTGGGCGAAGTGGTCTACGGCGGAGGCAGCGGGCCAGTCGTCTGCAAGCAGGTCGTTGGGCAGCTCTGGATCGAGAAATGGGAAACGTCGCCATTGGTGTACGAGCATCGTCAGTTGGACCGCCGCGTCGAGTCCAGTGGAGTGCGGGTCGATCGAGCGGGTGAAGTCGAGGAAATCGCGGTAGTGCCGCCAAGTCGCTTCGAGATCCCATGCACGCGAGGCCAGTGATGTACCGGTTCCGAGCTGGCCGACCTGGGAGACAAAGCTGGTTGCACCCTGCACGTCGAGCTGTGCCAGGAGTTCCACGGCTGCGGTCTCGCTCTCGACCCACGGCGATATCCAGGTGCCCTGGCCGAGTGAGCCGAATCCGGCCCAGCTGAGACCGGTGGTGAGGGCGTAGCGCTGGTGCTGGTCCCGCTCGCCCAAACTGACCATCAGGACGAGCCAGCATTGATCCCATTTGGCCCGCTCATGTCCAAAGCCATAGATTCGCTGTGCACCTGTCTCGAGAAGAGCTCGGCTGGTCTCGGTGAGATACCACCTGGTGCGGCGACCATGCCGTTCTCGCCCGAGCCAGCCTCGATCAGCGAGGCGGGCCAGAACCTGTCGTGTGGACTTCGGTTGGACTCCGAGTCCGTCCATGGTCTCGATCAGTGTCTGGGTCCACGCTGCGCCGCCGTTGACGCGTACGAACTCACCCAGAACGGTGATCAGCAACCCGCGGGCGCTGTCGGCGGTGGCGCGCCCATCGGAGGTTGCGCCGAGGATCGGAGCGATCGGCACCAAGGGTGTGGATCTGGCTTGACGTTCTACAGTTTCATGAGGCATAGTGAATGAATTGAAGAACATCCTAGATGGTACTGCCGACACGATCAAGCGGCCGATGACCGCAACCATGTGAGCCCCAGAATGACACTTGCCGACACCCGCCCGCCCGAGAACACCTCCTCGGCCACCGATGAGGCGACGATCACGTTCGAGCGCCATCCCGACTCCTACCGGCACTGGCGGATCGAGTTCGACGCGCCCATCGCACGGCTCCGGCTGGCAGTCGACCCTGCGGGTGGGATGATCGGTGAGTATGAGTTGAAGATGAACAGTTACGACATCGGCGTGGACATCGAACTCGCCGATGCGGTGCGTCGCATCCGCTTCGAGCATCCCGAGATCCGCGTAGTTGTGATCGATTCGGCCCTCGAGGGGATCTTCTGTGCTGGAGCGAACATCAGAATGCTCGCCGGTGCCAGCCATGGGCACAAGGTCAACTTCTGCAAGTTCACCAATGAGACCCGGCTGGAGATCGAGGAGGCATCGGCCAAGTCCGGATTGAAATTCCTCGCCGCGATCAACGGTCCGTGTTCAGGCGGTGGGTATGAGCTGGCAATGGCATGCGACCATCTGGTTCTTCTCGATGATCGCTCGACGTCGGTCTCCCTTCCCGAGGTGCCGCTCCTCGGCGTTCTCCCCGGCACCGGCGGGCTGACCCGGCTCACCGACAAACGCGGCGTCCGTCGCGACCGGGCCGACGTGTTCGCCACCAAAGCCGAAGGGGTTCAGGGTGATGAGGCGCTCGATTGGCACCTCGTGGATGAGCTCGCTCCGCCATCTTCGTTCGAAGCCACCGTCAACGACCGTGCGATGGAGTTGTCGAAGCGATCCGACCGGGATCCATCTACGCCGCCGGCCCAGTTGGTTCCGCTCCAGCGGACCGTCACCGACGATTCGATCACATATCGCCACGTGAAGGCCCGCCTCGACCGAGCCGGCCGCAGCGTTCATCTCGATGTGGCCGCCAGCGCCGAGGACGACTGGCCTCTGCAGTGTGCTCGTGAGCTCGACGACGTGCTCTGTCACTTGCGGTTCAACGAAACGCTGCTCGGCACCGTGGTGCTCACCACTTCGGGGGATCCGGCCGATGTCCTCCACCACGATCGCTCGCTGGCTCAGCCCATCGGTCACGCCGAGAGGGAGACCTCGCTGCTTTGGAGCCGGGTTCTGTCGCGACTCGATCTCACCGCCCGCACGCTCTTCGCCACCATCGAACCCGGCTCCTGCTTCGTCGGCATCCTCGCCGAGTTGGCACTCGCGGCCGATCGCACCTACATGCTCGACGGCATTTTCGAAGACGATGAGGACCCGTTCCCGGCCGCCAGGATCCGGCTGACCGAAGTGAACACTGGCCCGATGCCGATGATCAACGGTCTCACCCGGATCCAGTCACGGCTGTATCACAACGACGACCTCGTGGCTGCGGTCCACGACGCGATCGGAGATGACCTCGACGCGTCGACAGCATCGGACCTCGGGCTCGTCACGTTTACACCCGACGATCTCGACTGGCACGACGAGGTGAGGCTGGCGGTGGAGGAGCGTGCCAGCTTCTCGCCCGACGCGCTCACCGGGATGGAAGCCAACCATCGCTTCTCGGGCCCCGAGACCATGGCCACCAAGATCTTCGCCCGGCTCAGTGCCTGGCAGAACTGGATCTTCATCCGGCCCAACGCCAGTGGCCCCGCCGGAGCGTTACCGCGCTACGGGACCGGAAGCCGTGGTGAATTCGACCTCCATCGCACCTGAACCAGCGCATGTCAGCGCAACCCAAATTCGGTCAACTGACCTCACCACAAAAGGACAACTAACACGATGACCTCGAAGATCGACTACTCCGAGCGCATTCCGAACAACGTGGACCTCGCCGACGATCGTCGGCTTCAAAGGGCTTTGGAGAGCTGGCAGCCCCGGTTCACCAACTGGTGGGCCGACATGGGGCCGGCTGGATTCCAGGAGAAAGATGTCTTTCTTCGAACCGCCGTCGATGTCGGCCGGGAGGGCTGGGCCCATTTCGACCACGTCAAGATGCCCGACTATCGGTGGGGAATCTTCCTGTCCGACGCCGAACCTGATCGAAGGATCGGTTTTGGCGACCTGAAGGGACAGCCGGTCTGGCAGCAAGTTCCGGGTGAGTTCCGCACCGACCTCCGCCGACTCATCGTTGTCCAGGGCGACACCGAGCCAGCGTCGGTGGAACAGCAACGTCATCTCGGGAAGACCGCACCGTCGCTGTACGACCTTCGCAACCTGTTCCAGGTGAACGTCGAGGAAGGACGCCACCTGTGGGCCATGGTGTATCTGCTCCATGGTTACTTCGGGCGCGACGGACGCGACGAGGCCGATGCGATGCTCGAACGTCAGTCGGGGAGCGCGGACAAACCCCGAATCCTCGGCGCCTTCAACGAGGAGACCCCCGATTGGTTGAGCTTCTTCATGTTCACCTACTTCACCGATCGCGACGGCAAGTACCAGCTCGGTGCTCTCCGTGAATCGGCGTTCGATCCGCTCTCACGCACTTGCGACTTCATGCTCAAGGAGGAAGCCCATCACATGTTCGTGGGTGCCAGCGGCGTAGGCCGCGTCGTCGAGCGGACCGCCGAACTGATGAACGAACACGACACCGACGATGTCACCTCCCACGGCGGCATCAATCTCGACACGCTGCAGCGCTATATCAACTTCCACTACACCGTATCGCTCGACCTGTTCGGCTCGGAGAAGTCGACCAACGCTGCCAGCTACTACGCCGCCGGGCTCAAGGGTCGGTTCGGCGAGGACGACTACGACGACGATCACGTGCTCAACGACACCGA
>JBLYYW010000308.1:0-7415 GCA_048550155.1 Acidimicrobiales bacterium
GGGCCGAGAAGCGCTCAGCCGTTGGCTTCGGCCAGCCGGTCGGCCTTGCGCTTCTTGGCCACCTTGGCCCGTTCGATCGGGTCGAGTTCGGTCTTGCGAAGCCGGATGCTGTCGGGGGTCACCTCGACCGCTTCATCATCGGAGATGAACTCGAGGGCCTGCTCGAGCGACAGGACCTTGGGCGGGGTGAGCTTCACCGTCTGATCGGCGGCGGCAGCCCGATGGTTGGTGAGCTGCTTTTCCCGGCACACGTTGACGTCCATGTCGTCGGCTCGGCTGTTCTCGCCAACGATCATCCCGGTATAGGTCGGTTGGGTGGGGGCGACCAGCATCTGGGCCCGTTCCTGCAGTTGGATGAGCGCGTACGCGGTGACCGGGCCTTTCCGGTCTGCGACCAGTGAGCCGGTCCGTCGGGTGCGTAGTTCGCCGAACCACGGTCGCATTCCTTCAAAACTCTGGTTTAGCACACCTGTTCCGCGGGTCTCGGTGAGGAATTCGGTACGGAAGCCGATGAGTCCACGAGCTGGCACGAGATAGTCCAGCCTCACCCAACCTGTCCCGTGATTGACCATGTTCTCCATCGATCCTTTGCGGGCGGCCAGTAGCTGGGTGACCGCACCGAGGTGGTCCTCGGGTACGTCGATGACCACCCGTTCCACCGGCTCGTGGATCTCCCCATCGATTTCTTGGGTGACCACCTGGGGTTTGCCGACGGTGAGTTCGAAGCCTTCACGTCGCATCTGTTCGACAAGGATGGCGAGCTGGAGCTCACCTCGAGCCTGGACCTCCCAAGAGTCGGGACGTTCGGTAGGGAGGACTCGAAGGCTCATGTTGCCGACCAGTTCTGCATCGAGACGGTTCTTCACCATTCGAGCGGTCAGTTTTGCGCCTTCCTTGCCCGCCAGGGGGGAGGTGTTGATGCCGATCGTCATCGAGAGGGCCGGTTCGTCGACACTGATGACCGGCATTGGGATCGGGTTCTCGGGATCAACCAGCGTCTCGCCGATCAGGATGTCCTCGACGCCGGCGATCGCCACCAGATCCCCGGGTCCGGCCGAGTCGGCCGGGACGCGCTGGAGCGCCTGGGTGAGGTACATCTCGGTGAGCTTGACCCGCTGAATCGTTCCGTCGACCCGGCTCAGGCCCACCGATTGGCCCTTGATCAGAGTTCCGTTCATCACCCGACAGAGAGCCAACCGACCAACGTAGGGCGAGGAATCCAGGTTCGTCACCCACGCCTGGAGAGGGTGACCTTCTTGATACGACGGCGCTGGAAGGTAGGAAACGAGCAAGTCGAGCAGCGGCGACAGGTCCTCACCGGTCTCGCCTTCGGTGAGCGACGCCCAACCGTCCCTTGCCGAGGCGTACACGATGGGGAAGTCAATCTGATCATCGCGGGCGTCGATGTCGAGAAAGAGTTCGTACACCTCATCGACCACGGCGGCGATACGAGCGTCGGGTCGGTCGACCTTGTTGATGAGCAAGACCACCGGCAGTTCCCGTGCGAGCGCCTTTCGCAACACGAATCGTGTCTGGGGGAGAGGGCCTTCCGCGGCGTCGACGAGGAGCACGACGCCATCGACCATTGTGAGGGCTCGTTCAACCTCGCCACCGAAGTCGGCGTGGCCGGGGGTGTCCACGATGTTGAGGGTCACGTCGCCGTACTTGACCGAGGTGTTCTTCGCGAGAATGGTGATGCCTTTTTCCTTCTCGAGATCGCCCGAGTCCATTACGCGTTCGGCTACTTCTTCGTTCGCCCGGAATGAACCGGTCTGCCGAAGCATGGCATCGACCAGTGTCGTCTTGCCGTGGTCGACGTGGGCAACGATCGCTAGGTTGCGGAGGTCGGCTCGGAGGGACACCGCCGGAGGTTACAGGGCTTTATAGGCGGAAATACTCGTTCATGGCTCAAGTCACAGTGCCTAAACAGCCGATGTAGAACAACAAGCAGCTCGATGCCACTGGCATGAGCTTGTTGAACAGGAACATCAAATGACACCCATGACCCCTTTCATAGAAAGTCGAACAGGTCGGCTGACTGAGCTTGTGTATTTGTTGTCCGACCGTCCCCTCTCACTGGTCTATCAGGCGGTGCTCGATGCAGAAGCCGAAAGCGGCGACGACATCGTGAGTGATCCGTGGCTGATCGTCGCATCGGCGCTTCAGCGGCTGCAGACCATGACCGAGGCCACTCTTCAGGCCCGCCACAAGCGGACCCAGCAGGCACGGGCGGCTTCGGCCGACCGTGAGTTGGTCGTTACCTGACCCTCAGTGACCGGACTTCGGCAGCAACCGACATGCACCCTTCGGTAGTCCGCGAGCGCCATTTCCGTGGGCCGATCGGACCAAGACGCTCACACATCCGGGATTGGCACCGAACGTAGTTGGGTCGAGGCGTCCTCCACCCAACACACCTCGACCCTTCCTGGCGGGAACCAGGGAGTAAACGGCCGGCGCTTCAAGCGCCGGCCGTCCCAATTCTCTCGGCGTTGGAGAGCAGCTTCTTCCCCCTGTGAAGGATCGTGCATTCTCAAGCCGGCTCGGAGCCTCGCCGTTACAACCAGGCATGGAGCCAGCGTCTGGAGGAAGACCCTTCGGGGGACCGCGGCCGAATCCGTTCACGCCGGTCCAGCCGCCATCGATGCCCCCGCCTCCCCCTCCGCCCGCGACAGCTCTAGGACCGGGCGTGTGCTGGACGTGTGGCACCTCGGGGGCCGTTCGATTCAACTTCAAGAAGGTGACCGGCACGCTCGTCTCGTTCACGGTGCAGGAGTTTCCGGGACAGTGGTGCCGGGATTGTGGCCGAGAGACCGGACGTATGGTGCAGAACCACACACTCATCTTCGGCTGGTTGGGATTCATTGTCCCGCTGATCTCGGCTTTGATTGTCGCCTCCAACACGCTCGGTCTGATACGGGTAGGGCGCAGCGACTCGCTCGCCAACAACAGGACCCGTGACCCGGGGCGACCGATCTGGCTTCGACCCGGGCCGACGATCTCCCTGGCGATAGTCCTGGGAGTGGCAGCCGTGATCTCGGCTCTGCCAACAGTACGGCAGATCGACGACCTCAGACCGGGCGACTGCATCAACGACGACTGGGGCGCCACGAGCGCCGTGCACGACACCGAATTGGTCTCCTGTGAAGATCCCCACGACTTCGAGACCTTTGCCACGGTCCGGCTCGGCCGTCCGGACGACCCCTATCCCGGCGACGACGAGATGACGGAACGGACCTACCGGGCATGTATGCACGTTGCGGATGAGTACCTGGGCCGAGACTTCCTCGCCTCTCCCTACGAGATCCAGACGTTCTCTCCGACCCGCCAGGGGTGGCGTTCGAACGACCGAACCGGAACGTGCCTGTTCCTCAATCTCGATGGATCCAAGCTTCACGGTTCGGTCAGGCCGAGCGCCTGACCGGGCCGCGCGTTTCGACTTCAGAATCCTCCTTCAGTGTGTGGTGTCGAGGTTCGGTTTTGGCACTCTCATCGTTAGAGTGCCAAGTCAAAGAAAACCCCGTTTCCCTCGCAGGAGAAGTAGACCATGGCGAAAATGATGTCCTACGACGACGAGGCTCGTCGCAAGCTCGAATCCGGCATGAACCAGTTGGC
The DNA here is from genome assembly GCA_048550155.1 of Acidimicrobiales bacterium. GTDB lineage: Bacteria > Actinomycetota > Acidimicrobiia > Acidimicrobiales > SZUA-35 > JABDIY01. The sequence goes on from JBLYYW010000308.1 coordinate 3,613, forward strand.
CGACGCAGTGCGCGTGACCCTTGGTCCCAAGGGCCGCAACGTTGTGCTCGACAAGAAGTTCGGCGCTCCCACCATCACCAACGACGGCGTGTCGATCGCCAAAGAAATCGACCTCGAAGACCCGTATGAGCGCATCGGCGCCGAGTTGGTCAAAGAGGTCGCCAAAAAGACCGACGATGTTGCCGGCGACGGCACAACCACTGCGACCGTCCTGGCGTGGGCGATGGTGAAAGAAGGCCTGCGCAACGTGGCCGCCGGCGCCAACCCGATGAGCATCAAAATCGGTATCGAGACCGCTATCGCCGCAACGGTCGACGCAATCCGGGACCTTTCCATTGAGGTTGATGACAAGAGCCAGATCGCTCAGGTGGCCGGAATCTCCGCCAACGACGAACTGATCGGCACGACAATCGCCGAGGCGATCGACAAGGTCGGTAAGGACGGAGTCGTGACCGTCGAAGAGTCCAACACCTTCGGCATGGACCTCGACTTCACCGAGGGCATGCGGTTCGACAAGGGCTACATCAGCCCTTACTTCGTTACCGACCCCGACCGCATGGAGGCCGTGCTCGAGGATCCGTACATCCTCATGGTCGGCGGCAAGATCAGCGCAATCCGCGACCTCGTACCTGTTCTCGAAAAGGTCATGCAGTCGGGCAAGACGATGCTGATCATTGCTGAAGACGTGGAGGGTGAGGCTCTGGCCACGCTCGTGGTCAACAAGATTCGCGGAACCTTTCCCGGCGTCTGTGCCGTGAAAGCCCCCGGGTTCGGCGATCGCCGCAAGGCCATGATGCAAGACGTCGCAGTTCTCACCGGTGGCCAGGTCATCAGCGAGGAGGTTGGGCTCAAGCTCGAATCCGCCACGCTCGACCTACTGGGCACTGCCCGCAAAGTGGTCATCGCCAAGGGAGAGACAACGATCATCGAAGGCGGCGGCGCGCACGCTGATGTCATGGGTCGTGTCAGCCAGATTCGCTCAGAGATCGAGAACACCGACAGCGACTACGACCGGGAGAAGCTCCAGGAGCGTCTGGCCAAGCTCAGCGGCGGTGTCGCAGTGTTGAAGGTCGGAGCGGCAACCGAGGTGGAACTGAAAGAGAAGAAGCACCGGATCGAAGACGCCGTACAAACCACGAAGGCAGCCATCGAAGAGGGCATCGTCTGCGGTGGTGGCGTCACGCTGGTCCGGGCTCGTGACGCTGCAGCCCAGAGCAAAGCAGTCAAGAAGCTCAAAGGCGACGAAGCAACCGGTGCCCGTATCGTCCTGAAGTCCCTCAGCCGCCCGCTGCGCCAGATCGCCGAGAATGCAGGCATGGAAGGCGGCGTTGTCGTCAACAAGGTTGGCGAACTCGAAGGCTGGAACGGCCTCAATGCTGCCACCGGCGAGTACGGCGACCTGAAGAAGGCCGGTGTTGTCGACGCTGCCAAGGTCACCCGTTCGGGTGTCCAGAACGCCGGCTCGATCGCTGGTCTGTTCCTCACCACCGAGGCGATCGTCACCGACTTCGTCGATGACGACGAGGACTGATCCTCTTCCCGAGTTCCGTACACACCCATATTTCCCTGCAACTTCTGGCGGAGACTCACGCGATGTGTGGGCCTTCGCCGGAAGTTCGGCGTTTGGTGGGTGCGAGCCGGAATATGCGAGTGAGATAACGTGATCTGATGGCGCTGCGTTCAACTTCGCTCGAGCTGTTCAGCCGGAAGTTGCGAGCCGATGGAACCTCGACCAAAACCCCGGACAAGCTGTTGGTCGAGGAGCCGCTCACAATCCAGCTCGATGGGATCACGGTGTCGTCCACGATGCGAACCCCGGGCCACGACTTCGAGCTGGCGGTCGGGTTCTGCCACACCGAACGACTTCTGCATGGCGTCCCGGTCACCGGCATTCGATACTGCGGAACCGGATCTGCATTGGAGACGGACTTCAATGTGGTGACGATCGAAACCGGTGGCAAGGCACCCGTTCCGAAACCCCGACTGGGCAACACATCGTCGTCGTGTGGGATCTGTGGATCCGATGCCATCGAGGAACTCACTGAAACACTGCATGTGCTCCCGCCTCATGAGCGGTGGAACAACGAGTTGCTGCTCTCGTTCCCGGAACGTATTCGATCTGCTCAGGGCTTGTTTGACATCACGGGGTCTTCCCACGCTGCGGGGGCAGTGGGTCGGGATGGAAATGTGATCGTTGTGCGCGAAGATATCGGACGTCACAACGCCGTCGACAAAGTGATCGGCCGGATGCTACTCGATGAGCAGCTGCCAGCGCCCGATCACGCCCTGTTCGTGAGCGGCCGGGCCAGCTTCGAGATGATCCAAAAGGCGTGGGCGGCGGGCTTCACCGCGCTGGTGTCAGTCAGTGGACCGTCGGCTCTGGCGGTCCAGACCGCCCGGCGGGCCGGCCTCACGTTGCTGTGCTTCGTTCGTGACGGGGCCGGCACGCTCTACAACCCTGCGTGAACGAGACTCGTGACCGTGCGAGGAGTCGGGCGGGACACCACCCTCGTAGGCTCTAGAAATGGCTTCTACCGAAACAGCCCCTGCCGTTGAAGCAGACGGGTCCAAGCCGAGCGAAGGGCTCGGCGTCGTCCATCTCTTCTACAAAACCACGATCCTGGCCGATCGGGTCTCAGCCATTCAAGCATTCGAGTCCGCCGAGGCCCAAGGGGTGCAAGTGATCACCGTTTCGATGCTCGGCCACAAGGCCGACCTTGCGGTGATGGCGCTCTGCGACGATCTGTGGCGCCTCCGCCAGCTCCAGACCGACATCACCAAGGCTGGGTTCGACCTGGTCGACAGCTATGTGAGCATCACCGAAGTGAGCGAGTACGCAGCAGGTGTGCCCGACGAAATGAAGCAGGCTCGCCTCTATCCGGTGCTTCCGCCCGAAGGCAAGAACGCCTGGTGCTTCTACCCCATGAGCAAAAGGCGGGGCGAAGAGAACAACTGGTTCTCACTCGACTTCGACGACCGCCGAGACCTCATGATGGATCACGGCAAGAGTGGCCGTGCGTTCGCGGGCCGCCTGGTACAGCTGATCACCGCCTCCACCGGTCTCGATGACTACGAGTGGGGTGTCACGTTGTTCGCCAACCGCCCCGATGATCTCAAAGACGTCGTCTACACCATGCGGTTCGACGAGGCATCGGCCGTCTACGCCGACTTTGGTGTGTTCTACACCGGAGTGATCGCCGGCCCACAGGACGTACTGACTTCTTTGGGGGTCGACTGATTCGGCCGTTTTGTGGTGCGGCAACGGGCTACACCTGGGGTGGGGGAGTTGTACGGTGGGGGAATGCCGGAGAATGAGGTTGTTTCCAGCGGTGAACCCGACGAGAACGCGTCGTCAGAGACCCCTGCCCCGGAAGTCCTCGAGTCGCCGGAGGTAGCCGAGGAGGTCCCGGTCGAGACGACGACCGACGAACCGAGCCGGGCCCCATCAACGTCTCCGGTCGCGGCGGCAGCGACCGAGCCGCCGGCAGAAGCGCCGACCGACACCGCTGATGACCACGCAACGGAACCGGTCGCCGAAACGTTGTCAGTGGCCGAGGCCGCTCCCGCGCCTGTTGAGGAGTCGGCACCCGGGGCCGAGGTGGAGGTTGTTCCCGCGCCTGTTGAGGACTCGGCGCCGGAACCGGTTGCAAGGGCTGCTCCCGATCCCGAAGCGAACGCCCCATCACCGGCGGCGGACTCGCCGGTGCCTGAGCCGAAGGCGACAGCCCCCGCCGGAGCGGCAGGGGCCGAGCAGCCAGAAGCGCAGCAGCCACAGACCGAGAAACCACTAACCGAGAAACCAC
>JBLYYW010000309.1:0-12731 GCA_048550155.1 Acidimicrobiales bacterium
CGGTTGGCCATCGCCATCATGATCGCTTCGGCCGACCCCGATATCTCGGCACCGTCGCCCCAACTCCAATCGAGATCGGATGGTGAGAGCTTCACGCCCTCCAGCGGTTTGCGGTCGACCAACGTGGTGGCCATCTTGTGCTCGGTCAGGAAGTCGAGAGCGGTGCGCATGGACTCGTCGTCGAAACCGCTGCCGAGCCCGAGCGGGCGACGTATGTCCTGCATGTGGATCATCGTGTCGGTCATCGTGAGTTCTTCGGGAAACATCGGAAGCGCCGAGGATTTGGTCGCCTTGGCTCGCAGGTCAGCCAGCACATCGCCCATCGGTCGGGCCAGTTCGGTGTTCGCCATCTCCAGTGACGCGTTGTCGAAGTTGCCCCGGTTCTTCGCCACCGTCCACATGAACTTCGGGAAGCTGGTGGTCACAAAGGCCGTCACGTGGCAGGTGACTCCCCGTACGGTCCACTGTTCACACAGCGACGCCAACTGAAGTTGTTCCTCAGATAGCCCACCAACGATGTCGGCCATGTCCCGACGCAGCTGCCCTGCTCGTTCCCACGTAGCCATGATGTCTCCCTCTGTTGCCAATCTGGCGTGCCCGTACCGTATGCCCACCACGGCATCCCGTCTACCAGAACACAACGCTCGGTAACGGCGACCCCCAGCATCGAGGTGTACAGAAACCGTTGCTGGCCCACCGAGACGCACAGAAACTGTTGCTGACCAACGGTTCGCGTGTATCTCGCACACGCTGCAACGATTTCTGTGCGTACTGACCGACAGATCTGAGACTTGCTCAAACCTTGCCGGTGAACCAGGCTCTTGCGATGTCAGATATCCGTCACGACTGGACAGCCGACCAAATCCTCGGTCTGATCGAACGACCGTTCCACGAACTTCTCGCTGACGCCCACCGCTGCCACATTGAGCGCTTCGCAGCTCACGAGGTCGAAGCGGCCAAACTGCTGTCGATCAAGACCGGCGGGTGTCCAGAAGATTGTGCGTACTGCCCCCAGTCCGCACACCACGACACCGGCCTCAAACCGGAACCTCTGATGGACACCGACACGATCGTCGCATCGGCGGTCGAAGCCAAGGCCGAAGGAGCAACCCGGTTCTGCATGGGGGCAGCGTGGCGCGCACCTTCAGATTCGCAGGTGCGGACAGTTGCGGAGTCGGTCCGGGCTGTCGGGGACCTGGGTTTGGAAACATGTGTGACGCTCGGGATGTTGACCCAGCCACAGGCCGCCGAGCTCGCCGACGCAGGCCTCGACTTCTACAACCACAACCTGGACACCTCACCCGATTTCTACGGAAAGATCATCACCACCCGCACCTACGAGGACCGGATCGAAACCCTTGCCAACTGTCGCGATGCCGGGATTCGGCTGTGTACCGGCGGCATCGTGGGAATGGGCGAAACCCGTCGCCAGCGCGCTGGCCTGCTGGCCCAGCTCGCATCGCTGGATCCTCATCCTGAGAGTGTTCCGATCAACCTTCTCATTCAGGTGCCAGGCACCTCGCTCGGCGCACAACCCGACTTCCCTCCTCTCGAACTGGTCAGGACGATCGCTGCCGCCCGTTTGGCAATGCCAGCTTCGGTCGTGCGCCTCTCCGCCGGTCGGGCGTCGATGTCGGAAGAACTACACGCCCTGTGTTTTCATGCTGGAGCCAACAGCATCTTCCTCGGCGAACGACTCCTCACCGCTTCCAACAACGGAAACGACGAGGACCGTCAGATCCTCGATCAACTCGACACGACCATCAAGGTCTGAAGCTCCACCAGCCGGCGCTCCAACCTCGGAGAAACACCTGTGATCCAGGGACTCCGTATGCCGCGCTGTCGGCGAGAAAGGATCAGGCGACTTGAGCGAGTCTGTTTGTGGCAGCTGCAGCAAATCGTGAGAAGGCCGCACGATCCTGTCGTTGCAGCGACGTGGGCACCAGCACCCGTTTGGTTTCGGTATGGGCAACGAGATCCTCGAGCTCGGCGAATGGGTCCGAGCCACCGCTCACGATGATCTCGACGACGCGACCGGGAGCGACGATGCGTTCGGCCACCTGATCCAGGTACTCCGAAGCTGCACTGGCGAGGTCGATGTTCTCGATGTCGGCGAACTGGTGCAACGCTGCGCTGTTGTGGCCGTGCATGAGGACCACGAGAGACACGTGTGTGTCACCGGCCTCGAGCAGGTCGAGGGCGGTTTCACCGTCGGGTGCAGTTGGATCGAGCAGCACCAAGGTCTTGGGCTTAAGAAGGGATGAGGAAAGGTTCATGATATGAACTCCGGTTCCGGTAGGCAGACGAAAGCGTCACGTCCGTTCTACGTCGACCGACGGCGTCCGGGACCGTTTCAGAGCTAGACGTTGGTCACGTGTGCCCGATGACGCCTCCAGCCAGCAAGTTTCGCCGCTCGGCTCAGTCGTTCTGGACCTGCACACAAACCGTTGCGACCTCATCGAGACGCACAGAAATCGTTGGTCAGCAACGGTTTCTGTGGGTCTCGACTAGAGAGTCAAGACCAGCGTGACAACCGTGATTGTTCCCTCGTCGTGGCTTCTACCGACATGACCCAACGAAGCATCGATCACTCGAGCGAGATCCAAAGGCCGTTCAGGCTCTCTTCAGGTGGGCGAGGCACCATGCGGGCGTGGAAGAACCATCACCCTCAGTGACACTCCCTCACCGTGAGGGTGGGCAGACGCTGGGGCGTCGTCGTGCCTTAGGAGCACTGTTCGGGGGTGTGATCGGGCTTGCCGCTTGCACCGGTACCACCGAAAACGACGCCACCACCGAAGACGACGCCATCGCCGGGAACGACACGCCCGACGACGCGCCACCCCAGCCCAACCTGCCACCGGTCACGGACCGGGACCCTGAGCTACACGCCATCCGACGTCTCACCTTCGGAGCGACAACCGCCGACCTCGAACGGGTTCGGGCTATGGGAATCGACGCCTGGCTGACCGCACAGCTCGATCCCGTAGCTCTCGACACCCAATCAGTCGAGGACCAACTGCTCGAAGCACTGCCCGAACTCGGCCAACACTCAGCCGACGTTTTGGCCGACTACCGAACCGACGGGAACGCCCAACGCATCGCCACCATCTTGCCGGCGGCGACGCTGTATCGGCACGTGCACAGCCCGGCCCAGCTGCACGAGCGCATGGTCGAGTTCTGGGGCGATCACTTCAACGTCCCGCAGACGAACCCACCCAGCACCGTCGCTCGCATCGCCATGGATCGCGACGTCCTGCGCCCCCACGCCCTCGGACGCTTCGAGGATCTGCTGGTGGCCACAGCCCAGAGCCCGGCGATGCTGCTCTACCTCGACAACGTCCAGTCGACAGTCGGTGCGATCAATGAGAACTACGCCCGCGAGCTGCTCGAGCTTCACACGGTCGGCATCGACGGCGGGTACGACGAGAACGACATCGTCGCCACCGCCCGACTGCTGACGGGTTGGGCGTTCGACCGTGACCTCGAATTCGTGTTTCGACCCCGTCGCCACGACCGAGGTGCGGTCTCGATCCTGGGTTGGGATCGCCCCTCCACCGGGAACCCGATGGACCACGGCGTCGCATTTCTGCGGCACCTGGCCCGCCTACCCCAGACCGCACAGTTCGTGAGTCGCAAGCTGGCGGTACGGTTCGTGGCCGAGGAACCATCGACGAGCCTCGTCGATGCCATGGCCGACGCCTGGCGGACCAACGACACCGAGATCGGCCCGGTCATTCAGGCGATGGTCAGCCATCCGGATTTCGCCGAGGCGCCACCCAAGTTCAACCGGCCGTGGGACTTCCTGATCCAGTCGCTGCGGTCGGTGGGGGCGGAGATGGATCCGGCGTTCGGCCCGCAGCTCCGAGCGGTGATCGGGCTGGTGCAGAACCTTGGTCAGGTCCCGTACCGCAACTCCAGCCCAGACGGGTACCCCGATACTGCGGCGGCGTGGCTCAACGCCGGAGCCCTGCTGGCCCGCTGGAACACCGCCATCCAACTGGTCGACCCCGGGCTGCCGCTCAGAACCGACCTGCGAGATCTCCCCGAGCAAACGGTCGGTTCCACCGCGGCACAGATCTTCAACCTCTTCGCCGACCACCTCAGGCACGAACCTCTCACCGCCGAGCATCAAGCACTCCTGGGCGACCTTACCGGCTGGGAGCACGACCACATCCCAGACGCTGACGCCGTGGAGGAAGCCACCCCTCACATCACCTTCACGCTCCTCGCCCACCCCGCAGCACTCTTCCGATGACCGCCTACGACAGGAGCCAGCCGATGGCCGCCACGCTCAGCCGCCGAACCGTCCTCAAGTCCGCAGCCGCCCTCGCCGCCACATCCACTGTCGGTACTGCTCTCCCCCGGGTGGCGGGGGCGGCGGCCGCCGCATCGGCTTCACCGAACGAGCGGTTGCTGGTCGTGTTCCTCCGAGGCGCCGCCGACCACCTCTCGATCACCGTGCCACTCGACGAAGCCAACTATCACGATCTTCGCCCGACGATCGCCATCGCCCCCGAAGCGACCCTTCCCCTCGACGACCGTTTCGGGCTGCATCCGGCACTCCCCCGTCTCCACGCCCGCTATCAAGCTGGCGAGATGGCACCGGTCGTCGCAGTCGGCAACCCGGCCGCCGACCGCAGCCACTTCCTGTCCCAAGACCTGTTCGAACGCGGCAGCGACGGCACCGACGACCTCGGCGACGGATGGCTCGCCCGCCATCTCAACGCCACTACTCAGCCGAACGACGGGGCGCTTCGGGCCGTCACGGTTGGAGCGAATGTCGACGAGAGCCTGATCGGCTTCCCGGCCCTCGGGATGACATCACTCCAAACGTTCGGACTCAGCCGGGCCGGCGACTTCGCCGGGCCGTTGGAGGACATGATGCGAGAGTTGCACCGCTCCGACTCCTACCTCGACCAGGCTGCGATCCAGGCACTCGACGCTGCGGCCGTGGTCGCCGGGCTACCGGTGTCACAGCATCGGAACCGCACCGCCGCAGCGTTCGAGGACATCGTCACCCTGTTCGAAGCCGACCTCGGCATCGAGGTGGTGACGGTGAGCACCGAGGGTTGGGACACCCACGACCGGATGGGAACAGCCGAAGAAGGAGACATGAGGAACCTGCTGTCAAATCTCGACGACACGGTGGGCGAAATGCTCGACGGGTTCGACCAAGCCGGGGTTGACGATGTCACCACACTCGTGGTCACCGAATTCGGTCGTCGGGTCGCCGAGAACGGATCGAACGGATGCGACCACGGCTGGGGTTCGGCGGCCCTGGTAATCGGCAGCAACGTCAACGGTGGTCGCGTGCACGGCGACTGGCCCGGACTTGACCCCGACGTATTGGGCGACACCAATGGCGACGTGCCGATGACCACCGACTACCGCGACCTCCTCGGTGAAGTCGCAACCGCAACGCTCGGCGCCAACCCCAACGTCGTCTTCCCCGACCACCTCCTCGAACCCGTGGGCGTCAAAGCCTGACTCGCAGCGACAGCACGCCGTCAAGTCAGCGCTACCGATGTGACACTCCTCTGCACGGCCACGACGCCTCCCGTGTGAGAGTTGGAGATCGACACCGGGTCTGGCTCGCATCAGCTGGGAGGGTGATCGAAGCCCCTAGCCTCTTGTCATGCCTGACGCCGATGTCGAACATGGACACAGTCATGGGCACGGTCACGAACTGGCTGGCGGGTGGGGGCAGTGGCTGGGAGACCGGACGTTGCGACTCGTCCTGATCGGCGTGGCTGCTGCTGCACTGGCAACGGCGGTTGCTGTCGTGGCGTTGTGGCCTTCCGGTGATGGCCGGCGCGATGCGATCGCCAACGCCGATGAGATCGGATTGGCCACCGACCGTTTCAGTGCGACGGTCGAGACCGTGACGGATCAGCCATGCAGCTACTCGACGAGCGACGACCCGCAGTTCTGTCGGGAGCTGACCCTGATCGTGCACGAGGGCCCCGATCCCGGATCGACGGTGATTCTGCCCGAGTTCAACCTTCAGTTCGACCGTTCCGGACCCAATCTGTCGGTCGGCGACAAGGTGATCCTGGGATACGAGGAATCGACCGACTTCTACTTCTTCGCCGACCGGGATCGTCGCACCACCCTAGTTGTCCTGGCGGCTCTGTTCGCAGTGTTCGTGATTGCGCTGGGGCGGTTCCGAGGGGCCCTGGCGCTGCTGGCGATGGGGGCCACGCTGGTGATCTTGGTGACGTTCGTGGCTCCGTCGGTTCTCGACGGAAACGATCCGCTGCTGGTTTCCGTGGTTGCTGCCTCGGCGATCGCGTTCGTGAGCCTCTACCTCACCCACGGTTTCTCACCCACGACCACGGTTGCGTTGGCAGGCACGCTCTTTGCGCTGGGACTCACCTTGGCATTGTCGTGGGTGTTCTTCGAGCTCTCGGTCTTCACCGGCCTCGCCACGGAGGAGGCGTTGATTCTGCCCTTCATCGCCGAGAATCTCGATGTACGGGGGCTACTGCTGGGTGGTGCGATCATCGGAGCGCTCGGCGCGCTCGACGACGTAACTGTGACCCAGGTGGCAACCGTGGCCGAGCTCCGTAACCGCCGACCCGACCTGTCGACCCGCGAGCTCGTGACCTCAGGAATTCGGGTCGGACGCGAACACATCGCGTCCACCGTCAACACCCTGCTGCTTGCCTATGCAGGGGCGAGCATGCCGCTCCTGCTGCTGTTTGCAGTTGCTGACCAACCGCTGGAGATGGTTGCAAACTCCGAGTTGATCGCAGTGGAAATCGTTCGCACGCTGTGCGGCTCCATCGGGCTTGTCGCTGCGGTTCCGATCACAACATCCCTGGCCGCCATCGTTGTCAACGCGGGCAGCGAGGCCAGCGACGACGAGGCCAGCGCGGCTCAACCGCTGGAACTGTCCACCCCGGTCGACCCACCCGAACCCACATCCCCACCCGAGCGACCGATCAGCGAACCGGCGCCGGAACCAGCCCCGAATCCCGAACCTCGTCGTACCCCCGCCTGGGAGGACTTCGCTCCCGTCGACCCCGAATGACGTCGGCCAACCGACGGTGAGACATAGTAGCAACCGCTCCTTCAGCTCGAGCGTTCAGACCCTCTTCAGGTGGGCCCATCGAAGCGGGTGGTGTTTTCCATCATGGCGGCCAGCTTCTTGAGGGCGCGTCGACCGTTGAGCCCGAACATCAGGGCGAAGGCTCTCCCGTTGAACGCACGGAAAGGGCCTGCCCACTCGAATGCGTAACTCCAGGCCAGTTCACACGAGTTGTATCCGGTTGAGGTGATCACGTAGTCCTCGGCGAACGCTCCCAGTGGCGGGGTGGCTCGGTCAAACCGGAAGGCCATTCGTTGGCCCGGCTCCCAGACAAGGAATGTTTCCTCGAGTTGTTGGCCGTTGCCTCTGACGGTGCGTGTTGTCCCAACTCCGAACGGCCTCGGGGAAGTCCACTCGACATCGATGCCAAGCCATTCCTTCCATGCCGGTCCGTCCTCGAGGGCACGAAACAGTGCATCGGCGGATGTGGGGATGGACTGACGGATCGTCTTGTGGTTCGGGCCGGTGTGAGCGAAGTCGGCATCGACCGGGCGAAGGTCACGGAGTTCGGGCATGGCGGGTTCTCCTGGATCAGGGGCTGAGAGGAAGCTAATGCTCAGAGATAGTTCATTGGGGTCTCGTTGTTCGCAGCGGCCCTGGCTGTCTTGGCAATTCGGTCGGCCCGGGTGGCGGCGCGTTTGGCCTGTTTGATCCAGAACAACACGCCCTGTTTCTTGGTGTTGGAGAATGCGTCGAAGTTCTCCCGGGCGTTGGCATGGACCGACAATGCAGCAGAAAGGTCGTCGGGCACCACCATGGCTTCGACGTCGACGAGGAACTCCCACGCACCGTTTTCCTTCGCAGTGGCAATGGCCGCTTCACCCGCATCGGTCATCAATCCCTCGCTGCGCAGCTGGGCGACCCGTGCCTTGTTGACGGCATTCCAGTTTCCGGTGGGTTTCCGCTTGGAGAAGTACTGCCGGTACCTGTGATCGTCGATGCGCTGCACTTTCGAATCGATCCAGCCGAAGCAGAGCGCCTCCAGAACCGCAGATTCGTAATCGATCGAGGTTGTCGGCGAGTTTTTCTTGTGGAAAATGAGCCAGATCGAATCACACGTCTCGTGGTTCACAGATAACCATGCCCGCCACGATGGACGATCGGAGCACTCGAGCTCGTCTTCTGGATTCGGGACATTCTTGTAGGCCATCAAGTGCGGTGATCAGTGAATCGGGTTTCGAACATGCCGGGGATTGTGTCGCCGACGCGATCGCCGGGACAGCTCGAAGGTAGTGGCTCTTTTCGAGTTCGGCTGGTCGGATCAGTGTGGGCGGCGTTCCTATGGATAGGTAGGGTGGCGCTATGGCAGCCAAAGCCGGCCAGACGAAACACCTCATCTACACCACCAGCTTCGCCAGCGTCTATCCCCACTACGTGACCAAGGCGGAGAACAAGGGCCGCACGAAGGCTGAGGTCGACGAGATCATCACCTGGCTGACCGGTTACTCCAAGCAGCGACTCGCGACGCAGCTCAAGAAAGAGACCGATTTCGAGACGTTCTTTGCCAAGGCGCCAAGCATGAACCCGAACCGACTGTTGATCACAGGCGTCGTCTGTGGCGTCAGGGTCGAAGAGGTCGAGGAAGAGACGATGCGTGAGATCCGCTACCTCGACAAGCTCATCGACGAGCTCGCGAAAGGCAAGGCGATGGAGAAGATCCTGAGAAGCGAATGAATCACGTGCGAGCTGGTGAAGTCGGCCACGTCGGCCCCACCTGGTGCCACATCACCTGCTCGGGTCTGGGAGCCTACGGACCGTGATCACTCAGACGCTCGACATCTCCGCCGACGATTTCGCTTCGTGCACTGGCTGGGACATCAAACCCGAAGGTGCCTGCAAAGGCGAGATCTGTGTTCCGCTTCCCGACGGCTACTCGGCCGCTCACGCCGCAGACCGACTTGGAATGGCCATCGTCACCGACGACGCCTCGGGTCTCTCGGCCATCGGCCCGGAGTCGCTGAGCGGACGGGCTCTCGTGACTGCCCAGGCCCCAGAGGTTGTCCTTCCCGATCTCAAGGGCAACGAGTTTCATCTTTCGTCGCTGCGAGGCAAGAAGGTGGTCGTTGTTGCGTGGGCCCCGTATTGAGGCTGCCGATACGACCTGCCAGGTTGGCAGGCACTGCACGAAGAGCTCTCACCCCTCGGTGTGGTAATCGTTACGGTCTCTCTCGAACTGAGTGACCCAGAGGCATCACGCCCATTCATCGAGGCGGCAAAGCCAACCCATCCCTCGTTGCTCGACCCCAAGCACCAGCTCGACGCACTCTTTGGTGTCGTCAATGTTCCGAACGTCATCTGGGTCGACGAGGCGGGCATGATCGTCCGTCCGCCCGAACCGGGATGGCCACCAGGCGACAATTACCCGGACTGGCTTCGTGCATTCCTCGACGATCGTGACGCTGCCGTCGAGAAGAAGGCTGCGGCGATCGAGCAGGACAACCCCGAACTGGCAGCACGCATGCGCGGCGGTCAGGAACGGAACTCCTATCCGGATGCGATCCGGGACTGGGCGCAAAAGGGTGCAGACAGCGCGTATGCGATGACACCCGCTCAGGTCCTTGCGGCGTCTGCGGACCGCGGGTTCGACAAGAGCGAAGGTGCCGCTCACTTCGAACTCGCCAACCACCTCTGGACCGCCGGCGATCGCGACCGCGCCATCACACACTTCAACAACGCCCACCGACTCCACCCAGAAAACTGGACCTACAAGCGCCAAGCATGGTCGCTTGTCGGCAACGAGAACGCAGGTGGAGGCGAGCTGGGGCGATTCAACCAGGGCCCACTTCCCGGTGCCGAAGCGGAATGGCCATTCGCCGGAAACTTCACCGCCGAGGCAGGCAAAACACCAGCAGGCGACTACTACCCCAAGACCTTGTGAGCCAGCGAGCACGCTTTGGGCACACGGCGACCGATCGCCGAAGCCAAGATCCCTCTACGCTTCCGGTCAGGGTTTCTCATCGAAGCTCTGTTCAGCGGTAGCTGTCGAGCAGAAGGTCAAGCGTGTACTCGAAGGAGTCGCCGATGTCGCCGTTGCGGTGTTGGTCGACGTGGTGCAGCACGTGGGAATGACGCTCCGGTTGGAGACTGGCGATCATCTTGGCGATCGCTGCTTCGTCGCCTGCGTAGGTCATGGCATAACGTTGGAGCATGTAGCCGACGGTGTGGTTGAAGAATGCGTGGTAGGCCAGGTGCGCATCCTCCTCGCTCAGCCCTGAGGCGGCGAAGGCTGCGAGCTGCCACTCCATCACGTCGAACCGCCGTGGTCCGGGAATCGATCCCAGCCACAAGTCGACCAGCCAAGGGTGGCGTTCAAACAGCACCTTGAGGTCCAGTGCATGGTCCCGCAGGGCGACCCGCCACTCAAAGGTGTCGTCGATCTCGGGCAGCTCCAGCAGTTCGACGGACCGTTCAACCATGCTGGTGTGGACGTCTGCCTTGTTGCTCACATGGGTGTAGAGCGACATGACCTCGAAGCCCAGCTCCGCTGCGAGGTTCCGCATCGACAGCTTTGCCAACCCGTCACGATCGGCTAGGCGGATTGCTGCGTCGACGATTGCGTCTTTGGTGAGTTGAGGTCGCTTCTTGGCGTTCATGGTTGACAAATCTCCATCTGATCCGTACGGTGTACGGAGCAGTTCAGTACACTGTACGGAGCGAAGCCTACAAGGCGCCTTCCGATACCGCCAACCAGGGAACAACCATGACACCAGCACCAGAGACCATGACCGCAGTCGCACACCCCGCCTACGGGCTAGAGGCGATCGAGGTCTGCGAACGCCCAGTGCCAACTGCGGGGCCAGGACAACTACGGATCAAGGTCACCGCCAGCGCTCTCAACCCGATGGACTGGCACCTCGCCACCGGATCGCCCCGGATCGTGCGACTGGCCGAGGGTCTGCGTCGTCCCACACACGAGATCCCCGGACGTGAAGCGTGCGGGGTGGTCGACCAGCTCGGGCCCGGGGTCACCAACTTCGAGATCGGCCAGACCGTGTTCGGCTGGGTTACCGGTGCGTTCGCCGAATACACCGCTGCCGAGGCGGATCGCATGTGGCCCGCTCCGGCCGGGATGACCGAGTTCGAATGCGCCACACTGCCCGTTGCCGGTGCCACGGCACTGGAAGCCGTCGAACGTGGCGATGTGGCAGGCAAGCGAGTCGTCGTGAACGGCGCATCGGGCGGGGTCGGGCACTACGCCGTACAGATTGCAAAGGCCCGTGGGGCGCAGTGGGTTGCCGGCGTGTGTTCGGCCAAGAACGCCGAGTTCGTGCGCAGCCTCGGCGCCGACCAGGTGATCGAATACGACACCGACGACTTCACTTCAGAACACTGGGATGTGGTCATCGACTGCATCGGGAACCGCACCGGCGCCGACATCCGGCGGGCTCTTGTAGACGACGGCCGATGGGTCGTGGTCGGGGATCACAACAAAGGCGGGGTCCTCGGGCCCCTCCCCCGCCTGGTGGCCAGGCTCGTGCGCTGGCGTTTCGGGACGCGGTCCTGCCACTGGTTCGTTCAGGGCGAAGATGCTCAGCATCTCGAAGGGATCGCGTCGCTCGTTGACCAGGGCCTCGTCCGCACCCATCTCAGCGACACGCTGTCCATGGACAATATGCGAGCCGGTTACGCCCGAATCGAGAGCGGTCGAACCGTCGGCAAGCTCGCCGTCAACATCGCAGCGGCGCACGGCGTGGATTTGACCAGCCCGATGTCCACCGAAGCAAGCGACGAGATCGGAGTCTCATCGTGACTACCACAACACGACAATCGACCGACCCGGTGACAGGTCTGGAGGAGCGCATCGCCATCCTGGAGAAGAAGGCCGTCCTCTTCGCTCTCTGGATCTTCGTCCTCCTGAACTTCATCTTCCGTGACCTCCACGAATTCGGGAAGGCGGAGTTCCTCGAAGAAATCCTCACCGGAACCTTCAACGGGAGAGAGCTCACCGAATCACTGTTCCTCCTCGGAGGAATCATGATCGAGATACCGATCGCCATGGCGCTGATGACCTGGATACTCCCGGTCCGAGCGAACCGGTGGGCCAACATCATCACCCCACCTCTGTGGACGTTCACCTTCATCGGCTCGGCCGGCGACCTCGATGACTACTTCCACTTCAGCCTGATGGTTATCGCACTCGCCGCCATCGTTTGGCACGCCTGGAGCTGGAACTCCATCGAGATGCACAGGAACCGTTGATGACTCATCGAGAGACACAGAAACCGTTGCTCAGCAACGGTTTCTGTGTATGCCGAGGGTGTGCGGCAGCTCAGAACCGTTCCAAATGGCTGGCAAGAGCAGGTGCTCCGAGGGCCTCGTAGAGGCCGATCGCCCGCTGCCGCCACGTAGTCTCGGCGTTGCTGTCACCTCGGTGGTGAGCGAGCAGGGCGAGCGAGTCTGCTGCGGCAAAGGACGGTGCCCATGGCAGACCGAGCATCAGCGAACCGAGCGGTTCCAACTGCTCGGCTGCCGCTTCGCTCATCGCTGCGTCCTCCACTGCAACGGCTGTTTCGGCTGCAGCCACCAGCGCAATTCCACCGACGAGATGCTCGGGGAACCAGTCGAGCGATGAAGGCTCCACGAACTGGAACGTGGTTCGGGCCCCTTCCAGGTCACCGGCGAGAACCTGTGACCACGCGTA
>JBLYYW010000310.1:0-6826 GCA_048550155.1 Acidimicrobiales bacterium
AGTCAGCCTGGATGAACGACGTCATCGACTCGTTCGGTCGACGGCTGGACCTGAGCTTTGTCGCGTTCGACGGCGAGGAGATGGTGGCCTACTGCCTCAACGGGCACTACCCCGCCGATGAAGAGCTGACCGGCAGACGGGACGGCTGGATCGATTCGATCTGCACTCTCGCGAGCCACCGCGGCAAGGGCATCGCCAGCGGCTTGATCGTCCATTCCCTGCACGCATTCTCCGCCGCCGGCCTGAACAGCTCGATGCTGGGTGTCGATTCGGACAACCCAACCGGCGCGTACGGGATCTACGAGCGCCTGGGCTACCGATCCCTTCAGAAGAATGTCGCCTCGGTGCTCACCATACGATCCGGTACCGATCCGGTGAAGATGTTCTAGAGGTCACGCCCGCTTGCGGGCGACAACCGAGCGCGGTCGGGTGCTCAGATCAACCCGAACCTCAGCCTCGGCAAACCCGGCACGGAGACACGCCTGTGCGATCGTGTGCGTCTGCGACGGGGCCATCTCGAGAACCAGAGCACCCGAAGGGCCGAGCCAACCGATTGCGTGCTCCACGATCGGGATCAGGTCACGCAACCCATCGGGACCAGCCCGAAGAGCAAGCTCGGGCTCCCAGTCTCGTACGACCGGCGGGAGCTCATCATCATCGGATACGTAGGGCGGGTTGGAGACGATCACATCGATCGAACCGGCGAGGTCGTCCGGGAGTGCGTCGAACCACGAGCCTGCGGAAACAGACACCCGCGAACCAGCCATGCCCAGGCCGGCAAGATTCGCTCTCGTCACCACCAGGGCGTCTTCAGAAACGTCAGTCAGATGAACGGTTGACCCGGTCAGCTCGGTCACGACGCTGAGACCGATCGCCCCCGAGCCGGTCCCCAGATCGACGACGACGGGTTGTTTGAACCGGCGTGCCTCCTCGATCGCCCATCCGGCAACCTCCTCGGTCTCGGGTCGAGGGATGAGAACCCGCCTATCGACCATCAGGTCGAGCATTCGAAACGACCATCGCCCGACCACGTACTGGAGCGGCTCGCCGCTCAGACGTCGCTCGACCATGGCGTCGAGATGGGCAACTCCCCGAACCGGGGCCCCATCACCGAGGTGCCCCACCAGCTCGGCGCCGTCCCACCCCGATGCTTCTTCGACGATCCGTCGAGCCGAGATATCGGCGTCTTCAAACCCGGCCTCGGCCAGTCGAGATGTCGACTCCCTCAGCAACTCTCCCCAGGTGACCGTACGGTCGGCCACTACCCAGCCTCGGACAGCTGCCGGGCCCGTTCGTCCAGGATCAGCGCATCGCTGAGAGGACCAAGATCTCCGGCCAAGACCTTGTCGAGCTGGTGCAACGTGAGCCCAATTCGATGGTCGGTGACCCGGTTCTCCTTGAAGTTGTAGGTTCGGATCTTCTCGCTCCGACCCCCCGAACCCGTCTGGTCCTTGCGTTGGGCGGAGGCCTCTGCGTCAGCTTTTTCCTGTTCGAGCTGCAACAATCTCGAACGCAGCACCGCCATGGCCCGCAAACGGTTTTGGAGCTGGCTCTTCTCGTCTTGCATCGACACCACCAACCCTGAAGGCTGGTGGGTGATTCGAATGGCTGACTCGGTCTTGTTGACATGCTGACCGCCCGCACCGCTGGCCCGGAACGTGTCGACCTGAATGTCGCCCGGGTCGATATCGACGTCGACCTCGTCGGCCTCAGGCAGAACCGTGAGAGTTGCCGACGAAGTGTGCACCCGGCCCTGTGACTCGGTGACGGGGACCCTCTGGACACGATGTACGCCGGCTTCGAATTTCATCCGCGGCCACACCTCATCGCCGGCCAGACGAAAGGTGATATCGCTGAAGCCGCCCATGTCGGACGATTGGCTGTTCAGGATTTCCATCTTCCAGCCCTTGCCGCCGGCAAACGCCTGATACATCTCGAAAAGATCGCGGGCAAAGAGATTGGCTTCCTCGCCACCTTCGGCTCCGCGGATCTCCATGATCACGTTGCGGCCCGCATTGGGATCAGGAGGTAGCAACAGCAGGCGAAATTCTTGCTCCAGGCGTTCGATGTCGGCTGTGGCCTCGTTGATCTCGGTCCGCAACTCCTCTCGATCATCACCCTCGGAGTCGCTGAACATCTCCTGGGCCACCTCGAGATCTTCGCTGCGGCCACGGAGGGCCACGCCCACCTCCACGACCTTGCTGAGCTCGGAGTACCGCCGAGACATCTCGATGAACCGTTTCTGATCTGACACGACAGTGGGGTCGGCGAGGCGCGCTTCTACCTCTGAGTGTTCAGAAAGCAACGAATCCAGGCGTTCAAGCACAGGTACAGTATTCCGCTCGCCTCCAGTCGTTCCTCCCCTCGCTTTCGCCTGCGGCGGCCGGCGGCGGGCCCGCTGCAGGCGAAGACTAGTACGGGGACGGGATTGTGGTTGTCTCGATCGACACCGACCGTGCGATCTCGGCGGTGGCAGGAAACGCGTCGGACTCACTGGTGACGATCACGGTTCGGGTCGGTCGATGGCGTCGCCGAAAGTCGGCAGCCGAAGGGACAACCTCGGGATCGATGCCGGCAGAGAAGACGAACAGGACATCCTCATCCGGATCGAGAGCGGCGCACGGTTCGGGGCCGAGCTGAAGGACCCGCTCGCCGAGTGGGGGAAGCATCTCCAACCGCCCCGCCCCCAGCAACTCGGGTCGGGCGAAGGCAGCAGAGCGCAACCAGCGCTGCCGAGCGCGACGGTTGAGCGGATGTCCGGCGGCACCCTGGCGCCGAATCGCAGTGACAGCCGACGCAGCCTTGGCCAGCGAAACCGATATCTCTTGGTGCCCGTGCACGTAGGAATGCAGTTCTCTGTCAGCGGCGCCGACGCCGATCAAGACCTCACCGCCGGGTTCGGTGCGGGCAATCTCGAGTCCCTCAACTTCGGCGATGAGTCGTCCGAAGTCGTCGATCGGAACAGCTCCGGCGGAGGCGAAGAGCTCGACCCGTGCGAGAGTTGCGTCACTCAGCGTGGGGACTTCAGGAAGCGGGTCGGGTTTCACCTCGATGATCGAGGTTCCCTCCAGCATCCATGTGGAGATCAGCTCGAAGTCCAACGCATGGCGAGCCACGGCACCGGCCCGATCGGCAGGCGCGATGACCAGCAATGGCTGATCGAGATTCCGGGCCCACAGCAGGACGCTGCCGAGCCCGAAATCTCTGACATCGGAGCCGTCGTCATCGCTGCGTTCGGGCAATAGGATCGCCAGCCGTTCAGCGTCGGCGACCGCAGCTGCGAATCCACATGGAATCGGTTCGGGCGAAGACCCGAACCGGGTTCGCACTACAGCCGCCAGAACACTGGCAGCGATTTGCGGAGGTGGAGTTGGAGAGCTCAGCTCTTCTTGCGCGAGCCGAAGCGACGCTCGAAGCGCTCAACACGACCAGCGGTGTCCACGATCTTCATCGTGCCGGTGAAGAAGGGGTGGCTCGCCGAGGAGATCTCCACTTTGTACAGCGGGTAGGTGTTTCCGTCGGTCCACTCGATCGTTTCCTCTGTCTCGATGGTCGATCGGGTGAGGAAACTGTAGGCGTCGGCCGAGGAGTCTTGAAAGACAACGGGCCGGTACTCAGGGTGGATTCCAGACTTCATAAGACCGGCAAGGATAGCGCCTTCCCGGCGCGTTCAACCACCTGTTCGCCGGAGCGAGGCCGCCAAGACTCCGGGCTTCAGGCAGAACCGAGGAGCGCAGCCGTCGACGGGGTGCTCTCGAGCTTGGACAAGAGGTTTTGCATCGTTGACAAGGAGTCCTCACCCTTGACCGACGTGAGGAACTTTTGCACCATCGCTTGCTCTTCAGGATCGAAGAGCTCATCTTTGGCTCGTGTGAACGACAGGTCGGGATCGATGGCGGGGTAAATACCGCGGTCGGCGAGATGCCGCGAGAGCCGGATCTCTGCGGTGGCGGTGCCTCGGAACTCATCGAGGATCAGTTCGTCGACGGGTGATCCTGTCTCCGCTGTGACGGTGGCGATCATTGTGAGCGAGCCGCCCTCTTCCAGAGCTCGGGCAGCACCGAAGAACCGCTTCGACGGGTAGATGGCTGACGCATCGACGCCGCCACCCAGGAGTCGGCCTCCAGCAGACGCGGTCAGATTGAACGCCCGGACCAGAGCGGTCAGACCGTCGACCAGCATGACAACGTCTTCGCCCTCTTCGACCATGCGCTTGGCCCGCTCGACCGCCATTTCGGCGACGGCGACCTGCTCCTCGGGAGGGCGGTCGAAGGCCGATGCGATGACCTCGCCGCCGTCGAGCCGACGCGACACGGCGGTGATGTCTTCAGGGCGTTCGTCGAGGAGCATCACGATCAGACGGACGTCGGCGTGATTGGTCTCGATCGAGACGGCGATGTCGCTCAGAAGAGTGGACGCACCGGTCTCGGGCGGAGCGATGATCAGGCTGCGCTGGCCTTTGCCCAGTGGGACCAGAAGATCCAGGATTCGTCCCGTCTGTGAGCCCTCGACCTCCAAGGGCAAGGCCTCGGTGGGAAAGACCGGTGTTTGTTTCTCGTACCGTGGTCGATCCTTGGCCAGCCCTGGATCCTTGTCGTTGATTCGGTCGAGTGAGTGAAGCGCGGCGTTTCGTTCGTTTCGGGATGCCGGTCGGGCGGTTCCTGCAACATGGTCACCCTTGCGAAGCCCGTACATTCGGACCGTCTTCAAGGGAACGTACACGTCTTCGGGTGAAGGTAGTGCACCGTCGACTCGAAGGAACCCGTAGCCCTCATCACGTAGATCCAAGTTTCCGCCGATGGCCTGGGGTTCCACGTTGACCTGTTCTTCGTCTCGATCACGGCCGCGACCTCGGCGGCGACGACGACGATTGCCCTGATCGTCATCCTCACTCCCCTGGTCGGTCTTGACGTTGCCATCGTCTTTCTGAGGTTCGGCCCGGTTGGGGTCTTCGTTCTTGGGATCCTCGTCGGGTTGGGATGGTCTCTGGCGACCGGTTCCTGACCCATTTGGTTGCCGTTGCTGGCGGCCGCGGGACTCGTTGGCGTCCACACCCCGGCTTCGGTTCGACGATGTCGGCGGCTCGGAGGCGTTTTCGCTGGCTGCGACCCTCTCTTCGATTGGTTCGGCCGCCTGGTCCTCGTCAGGCGCAGGGGCCTCTGCGGTACTTTCCTGGGGTACAGAGTCGGAGCCGCTGCCGGTCAGGTCGAGCACCATCGAGATCAGATCATCCTTTTTGGCCCTGCTGGACGGCTTTCCGCCGAGGGCGGTGATGATCGTCTGAAGTTCGCCTCGATCCTTCTTCTGAAGGTCGGCGCGGCCGGGTGTGGCGTCACTCACTGTGGAACTCTCCGGTTGTCGTGCGTGGAAGCATTGTTCGAGCGGCGACGAAACGGCCTGAGGCGCTCGATGTGCGCCTTCAGTCGTTGTCGCCAGCCTCGGACTGTAGCGGCAGAAAGTCCCGAACAGCGTCGAGGTCGTTGTGAATCACCTCGTAGTGCTCCGGAAGCGCCATCAGGTCGCCGACCCGCTCGGGCAGTTCGGCCTCCTGGCCGGTGGCCTCTCGCACCGCTCCTGCGAACTTCGCTGCATCGGCGGTGGCCATCACGACGAGCGGAACGTCGCGTTGTGTACGCAGTTGCCGGCCGACGCCGAGTCCGACCGCTGTGTGGGGGTCGATGAGGAGCCCGTGCTCGTCGAAGACTCGCCGCATCTCAGCCAGGGTGCCGGCATCGTCGAGCCGGCCCGCGTCGAACTCGGAACGGATCCGCTCCATCCAACGTGGATCGACTGTCGCCTGACCGTTTTCTCTGAACTCGGTCAGAAGTCGAGTGACGCCGTCGTGGTCGCCGTCGCTGGCTTCGAACAGCAGTCGTTCGAAATTGCTCGAGACCTGGATGTCCATGCTCGGGCTCAGCGAGGGAACGACCTCGGCGGCGCTCAACGAGCCGGTTGCCATCACCCGCGTGAGGACATCGTTGCGGTTCGAGGCCACGATCAGCTGTTCGATCGGCAAGCCCATGTGTTTGGCATACCAGGCCGAGAGAATGTTCCCGAAGTTGCCCGTGGGCACGCTGAAGCTGATCGGTTCGCCGGGAGCGACACGCACGGCAGCGCTCACGTAATACGCCGTCTGGGCCATGACCCGGGCCCAGTTGATGCTGTTCACCGCCGCCAGCCGGGCCCTGTGTCGTAGCTCGGGGTCGCCGAAGGCTGCCTTGACGAGGTCCTGGCAGTCGTCGAATGTGCCCTGCACGGCAAGGTTCGTGACGTTTGGGGCGGCCACGGTGGTCATCTGGCGGCGTTGCACCTCGCTCACGCGTCCCTCGGGATGCAGGATCACCACGTCGATCCGTTCTCGGTTGGCGAGAGCGTGAATGGCCGCCGACCCGGTGTCGCCCGAGGTTGCACCGATCACGGTGACACGCTGATCACGCTTTTCGAGTTCGTAATCGAGCAGCCGGCCAAGAAGCTGCAGAGCGAAGTCTTTGAATGCCAATGTCGGGCCGAGCGACAGGTCACAAAGCCACTCACCGGGGCTCAGCTCGACTAACGGAGCGGTGTCGGAATGGGAGAAGCCGGCGTAGGTGTCGGCGACCATCTCTGCGAAGTCGCTTTGCTCGATGGATCCTTCGACGTAGGGCCACATGACCGCTACAGCAAGGTCTGCATAACTGTCGTTGGGGCTGATGGTTGGGTCGAGCGGCGGGATCTGAGCCGGAACGTACAGCCCTCCATCGGATGCAAGCCCGGCCACCAACACGTCGCTGAACCCAAGTTCGGGCGCCCGGCCACGAGTCGACCGATACACGATTGCCATCGGACT